>NZ_JBFBJL010000028.1:0-123949 GCF_040686075.1 Streptomyces sp. NPDC086519 | reverse complement strand
GATCCACGGTGAAGTCCCCACGGCCCGGACAACGCCCAACTCGCCTACGAGGCACGGCCACCAGGGCTGATGTACCTCATTGTGTTAGCCGTTCTAAGCCGCCAAGCTCCAGCCAGGGCGTCACGTCGGTCATGGTCAGACCCCGGCCGTGAGCGCGACCGCGCGGAACGAGATCCCGTGCCGCTTCTCGCCGTTGAACGTGTTCTCCCAGTCACGGGCCTTCAGGCCGACGACCCGCACCGGCATGCCCGGCACCAGGCCCTCGGGGAGGCCGGTCTCCGGCACGGTCACCTGGTAGAGGTTGCCCTCACCCTCGTCCGAGACCAGCAGACCCACGGTCGACAGACTCGCGTTCGTCTCCCGGTCCACGGCCCGCTCACCGGTCTTCTTGTTCACCATCTTCGGCTCCGGCGCGGTCGCCACGAACACCACCGCGGTCGAAAGGTCGATCTTGAAAGACGGCATCTGCCCATCCCTCGTTCTCGGAGGCCGCCTTACGCAACCTCTCTAGACATCTCAAGGAGAACACATCTCTAGAGATGCCGTCAAGGGAGATGTCTAGAGAGGTTGGTGCCGAAGGATTGCGGTTACATGCACTGAGCGGGTGACCCACCCGTGGCCTAAGCTGTCTAGAGAAGAGAGGAGGGCTTCCGAATGGCCACCACCGACAACGACCGTCGGCCGAAGTACCAGCGGATCGCAGACTCCCTGCGCGAGGCGATCCAGTCGGGCGAGTACGGTCCCGGTGATCGGCTTCCGGGAGAGAACGAGCTGATGGCCGCGCATGGCGTGGCCCGCATGACTGCCCGTCAGGCATTGGGCGTACTCAAGGACGAAGGCGTAGCCGAGGCCCGCAAAGGCGCCGGTGTCTTCGTCCGGTCCTTCCGGCCGTTGCGACGCCGTGGCATCCAGCGGCTTGCCGAGGAGCAGTGGGGAAGTGGCCGGTCCATCTGGGCGGCCGACACTGAGAACCGCACGCTGGAAGTAGACCAAGTGGCGGTGTCGGAGGAAGCAGCCCCGGAGAACATCGGGCGCGTGCTGGATCTCACCGACGAGGAGACGGTGTGCATCCGCCGGCGGCGGTACGTCCTGGACGGGAAGCCCGTGCTGCTGGCGACGAGCTATCTCCCCACCTCGGTGGTAGGAGGCTCCGCCATCACGCAGATGGATCCGGGGGCAGGTGGGATCTATGCCCGCCTTGCCGAACTCGGCTACAAGCCCGTGCACTTCCGCGAGGAGATCCGCTCGCGCATGCCCTCCAAGGACGAGGCATCGCAGTTGGGTATCTCGTCCGGCACGCCCGTCATCCTGATCTGCCGGACCGCGTTTGCGGACGAAGGGCGCCCGGTCGAGATCAACGAGATGACCTTGGACGCGGCCTCTTACATCCTGGAGTACGACTTCGACGCGTAGGCCCGCGCGGAGCTGTTACAGGTTTCTCTACCTCATCAAGCCGGCTGCGCTCCGCTCCGCCGGGCGCGCTCCCGGCTCCGCCGCGGGCGCCGCTCCTGCCTTCGGCCCGCTCCGCCCGCGCTGCGCCGACGCGCGCCCACGTGGCCAGAGCCGGGTCATGAGTCGATCACCGTAGAGAAGCGGCCACGGTCAGAACAGCCTCCGGCGGGGGCGCTCAGGCTCCGAGATGGCGGGGGCGCCGTTCGCGAGTGCCAGCGGACAGTGGCGTGCGCGGGGTGCTCCCATCCCGTCCACCGCCGACCCAGGCAGAGCCGAGCAGACGCGGCCCATGGCGTCCAGGTCGTTCGTACAGTGGCGCGCTCCACCTGGACGCCATGAACCACGCCCGCTCCACGGTGTGTGGGCCGACGGCAGACGGGATGGGAGCTGGGGCGGGTGGTGGTGAGAGGTGGAATCGGCCACCTCTCCGTTGTCAGTGCCGCCCGCTAGAATGGTTGGTTTGACCTCAACACGCTCCAGACCACTAGATGTTGTGGTTGATTACCGATCAGTACCCCACAACTAGTGGTTCGAGTGTGGCCGTTGGTTGCTCACTTCCGGCCACTGGTGCTCTAATGGTCCGTCAAGACAACGAAGAAAGCCCCATACCGGGGCTCAATCGAGGTTGGGCAGCCCGGTATAGGGCCTTCAGATGCGTTGCTAGGCGCCTGGGGACCATATAACGAGGCGCGAGGCTTTCCAAGCCCGCAACTTCGGCATGCCCACCTCAGAGAGAGGTGTGCAGTGATCCAGATGATCTCCTACGACCTGAAGAAGCCGGGTCAGGACTACGAGACGCTGATCAAGGAGATCAAGGCGCTTGGCTCCTCCTGGTGTCACGCGCTCAAGTCCACCTGGCTGGTCGAAACCGTCAAGTCGGCCGATCAGGTTCGTGCCACGCTCAAGGCCCGCATGGACGCCAATGACCTCATCCTGGTTGTGAACGTCACGGGTGACAACTACTCCGGCTACCTCGACGAGGAGGTCGTGGCCTGGCTCCGCACCCACATGTAGAGCCCATGCCCGATCTGCCGGGGAGTCCGGTATCGATGGCCATTATGAGGCCATGAACGAGTGAGATGGCCCCTGACCGATTTACCTGGCCAGGGGCCATTCTCGCTTTTGAGGGGTAGGGCCTCATGGTGCGGGCTCAGGCGGAGCACAGCGCCACGTCTGGATGGCCGCATGTGTCCTTGATCCCTAAATGAGGCCAAATCGCGCCCTACTGCGATTTGCTAAGACACGCTCACACTCGAACGTATGGGGGCGACCGGTGATCGTGACGAGCACTTATGCCAGCGCTGCGGGGAGGCCGGACCCACGGTCCGCAGTCGAGGCCGCATCGATCTCATGGCCGTGCTGTGCGATGACTGTTGGAATCGGCTTGCCGACGAAATGGCGGATAAAGAGGGCGCAACAGCAACACCTCGACCCGATCCGGACCCCGACGATGTGACCTTGCCAGAGCCGCCAACCTGCGGCCTATGTGGTGCTGACGTGCGCGTTTATCCCACGGTCTACGATCGATGGGTCAGTCTGGCGATGGTGGAGCTACCCGCCAAGGATGTTCCACGGCCTTTCCGGTGGCGGCTGGTGAAGGTCACGCCCCCTCGCTCTCCCGTCGTGATCGATATCGTGGCGGTCCGAGTGCGCGGCATAGATCCGATCCCCGGTGAACTGGTGACACCGGCCCATCAGTTCCTGTGCGCTGCCGAGCAGGCCGAGCAGTCTGTTGTCAAGAGGTCGCTCGATCGCTGACACCAGCGGCTGACACCAACAGCCGCGAACACGGTCGGATTCCGGCGTACTCCAGCGGCCGGCGTCGAGCCGCTTTCCCAGCGAAGTGCGGGGTGCGGAAGGCGCCGTGATCGACCTGATAAGGATGAGGCCACAGGTTCAAATCCTGTTAGCCCCACCAGTACGAAGGCCCCCGGTCCGGACGGATCGGGGGCCTTCGGCGTTCTCCGGGGAATTCGGGGGCGGGCATGAAAAAGCCCGGCCGCTGGCGACGGGGGATGCACCAGCGACCGGGTTGTGGCCAGCCTAACAAGGTGGCCGGTACGACGGGAGCCAACTTCTCGACCGTCGTGAGCAGTTGTGATCGGGATCACTCGAAGATGGTCAGGGGCGGGGGTGTCTCAGTCGTCGCAGGGCGGGTCGTAGGCGAGACGGGGGAGGTACTCGCGCCACTTGGCGGGCGTCAGGACATTGCGGGTGACCGAGCAGATGCGTGTGACCGCCTGGTCCACGTCCAGGCTCCACAGCCGGACCGTGTCGGCGCCGCTGGAGACGCCCAGCATGTTGCTGCGCGGGCTGAAGGAGAGGAAGTTGCCCGTCTTGGCGTTGGGGCTCATGGACTGGCCGATGGGGTGTGCCGAGGACGGGGACGACACGTTCCACAGGCGGACCGTGTTGTCGTTGCCTCCGCTGGCCAGGGTTCTGCCGCTCCGGCTGAAGGTCAGGGAGACGACCGCCTCGGTGTGGCCGGTGAGGACCGCGCTCAGCCGGGTCGCGTGCGCGGGGTCGGAGATGTTCCAGAGGCGCACCGTGTCGTCGTCGCTGCCGCTGGCCAGGGTGTGTCCGTCGGGGCTGTAGGCGAGGGTGTTGATGGGGCCCAGGTGGCCCTTGAGGGGGGTGCCCAGGGGCTTGGCGCGCATCCGGTCGGAGACGTTCCAGAGGCGGACCGTGCCGTCCGCGCTGCCGCTGGCCAGGGTCCTACCGTCCGGGCTGAAGACGAGCGCGTTGACGTAGCCGGTGTGGCCCTTGAGGGGCTCACCGAGGCGCTGAGGATGGGCAGGGTCGCTGATGTCGAGGAGCTGGACCGTGCGGTCGTCGTAGTCGGCGGCCACGGTGCGCCCGTCAGGGCTCAGTGCCAGCGCCTCGGCGCCCGCGTACCGGGTGTTCAGCCGGACCGGCGCACCGTACTGGGCGGGGTGCGCGGGGTCGGAGACGTTCCACAGCTGCACCCAGTTGACGTTGTTCTCGCCGGTCAGGATGACGAGGGTGCGGTCGTCCCGGGTGAACACCATCGAACGCAGGTCCCGCCACCCCGTGCGGAACGGCTCGCCGAGCGCGGTGGGCCGGGCCGGATCGGTGATGTTCCACAGCCGCATCCTGCTGTCGCCACCGCCGGTGGCCAGGACGCGGCCGTCCGGGCTGAACGCTCCCGCCGCACCGATCATGTCCGCGCCCGGGACCGACCACAGCCGTACCTTGCCGTCGCCGCTGCCGGTGGCGAGGGTGTGCCCGTCGGGGCTCCAGCCGACGGCGTACATCTCGCCGCTGCTGCCCGCGAGCGGCTCGCCCACCTGCGAGGGGAAGGCCGGGTTGCCGACGTTCCACAGGCTGGCCGTGGAGTCCGCGCTGCCCGCGGCGAGCATGGAACCGTCGGGGTTGAAGGCCACCGACCAGACGGGCCCCGTGTGGCCGGTGAGCGGCCCGCCGAGGGCCTTGGGGTGCGCCCGGTCCGCGACGTCCCACAGCCGTACGGTGTCGTCCTTGCTGCCGCTGGCGAGGGTGCGGCCGTCCGGGCTGAAGGCCACCGAGTGCACGGTCGCGGTGTGCCCGGTCAGCGGAGCGCCCACGCGCTCGGGGCGCCGGGGGTCGGAGACGTCGTACAGCAGGATCGAGTTGTCGTCGCTGCCGGCCGCGAGGGTGTGGCCGTCGGGGCTGAACGCGATGGAGCGCACCGCTTCGGTGTGGCCGGTGAGGGTGCCCAGCGAAGCGGGGTGGCGCGGGTCGTGCACGTCCCACAGGCGGACGGTGTGGTCCTCGTCGGCGGCGGCCAGGGTACGGCCGTCCGGGCTGAAAGCGACCAGGTAGACGGTGCCGTCGTGGCCGGCCAGAGGGGAGCCCAGGGAGACGGGGTGCCTCGGGTCGGAGACGTCCCACAGGCGTACGGTGCCGTCGTCGCCGGCGCTGGCCAGGGTCCTGCCGTCCGGGCTGAAGACCGCGCTGGAGACCCAACTCGTGTGGCCGAGCAGGGGCTTGCCCAGGGCCTTCGGCCGGGTCGGGTCGCTCACGTCCCACAGCCGGACCGTGCGGTCGTAGGCGGCGGTGGCCAGGACCTTGCCGTCGGGGCTGAAGGTGGTGAGGTAGACGGCGCCGGTGTGGCCGAGCAGCGGGGTGGCCAGCGGGGCGTTGACGATGGAGATCAGGCGGTTGTTGGCACCCTCGTCGTCCGGGCGCAGGTCATGGGCCACCAGGTCGAGCTGGGCGGACAGCGACGGGTCCGAGTACTGGAAACGGTCGGCCTCCGCGACCACCCGCTCGAACACCGCGTCGTCCCGCTGCTGCCGGGCGATCACGGCGGAACCGGCCGCCACCACCGCGAGGACGACCAGCGCCGACACGGCGGCCCGGCTGATCCACACCGTGCGCCTGCGCAGCCGCATCGAGGCCGCCAGGAACTCCACGGCGCTGCGCGTCAGGTAGGTGTCACCGGCCGACTTCGCCCAAGCGTGGGCCTGTTCCAGCCGTGACCCCCGGTAGAGCAACGCGGAGTCCTTGGACGACTCGTCCCAGGCCCTGCCGTCCTCTTCCAGGCGCTGGCGCAGCAGGTTGCCCTTGCGGTCCTCGTCGAGCCACTCGCGCAGCCGCGGCCAGGCGTGCAGCAGCGCCTCGTGGGTGATCTCCACGGTGTCCGCGTCCAGCGTCACCAGCCGGGCCCGGACCAGCGTTTCGAGCGACTCCTCCGTCTTGTTCGGGTCGGTGGACTCGGCGGCCAGCTGGCGCCGGGTGCCGCGCCTGCGGGTCGCCTGGGTGTCCTCGCCGAGCCGTACCAGGCGGAGCAGGAGCAGCCGGGCGGCGGTGCGGGCGGCCGGGTCCAGGCTGGACCAGGCGCGCTCGGCGGTCGCGGCCACCGCGCCCTGGATGCCGCCGGCAGCCCGGTAGCCGGCCAGCGTCAGGCGGCCCGCCTTGCGGCGCTGCCAGGTGGCGAGCAGGGCATGGGACAGCAGAGGGAGGATGCCGGTGTCATGGGCGCCGCGCGGGCCGTCCGCACTCACCTCCCGGACGATCAGCTCGGCCAGGCCCGGCTCCAGCTCCAGACCCACCGCCTTCGCCGGACCGGTCACGGCCTCGCGCAGTTCGGCGGTGGAGAGCGGGCCGAGCACCATGTGCCGGTGCTGAAGAGCGTCGGCCAGCTCCGGGTAACCGAGGCACTGCTCGTAGAAGTCGGCACGGATGCCGAGGACGACCAGGGCGGGGGCCCGCTCGCCGGGGGCGGCGGGGGTGCTGGCCGAGTGCAGGAGCTGGACGAAGGTGCGCCGGTCCGTCTCGTCGCTGCCGAGGGTGAAGGTCTCCTCGAACTGGTCGACGATCACGACCGGACGCGCCGGTTCGGCGCCCGAGGACGGCCGTGTTTCACGTGAAACATCGACGGTCGACCCGCGCGCATCGGCCGACCCGGCCGCCGCGGTCGGCAGAGCGCCGGCCGATCCGGCCGCCGTCGCCCCGGACTCGGTTTCGCGGCGGGCCCAGGAGGCGATCGCTTTTCGTGCGGCGTCGGGATCGTCAAGGTCCGTCAGTTCGGCCAACTCGGGTATCCGGCGGGTCAGCTCCTTCACGGGGTCCGTACCCGGGACGAGTTGCAGGACGGGCTGCGGCCGGCCCTCGTCATCGGCCAGGGCGCCGCTCTGCAGTGCGGTGACCAGGCCCGCGTTCAGCAGTGAGGACTTTCCCGCACCCGAGGCGCCGACCAGCATCACCAGGCCGCCGCCGGCCTTCGCGGAACGGAGCTGGGCGACCAGTGCGTCGGTGCTGCGCTCCCGGCCGAAGAACCAGCGGGCGTCCTCGCGGCGGTAGGAGGCCAGACCCCGGTACGGGCAGACGCTGTCGACCGGGGGCGGCTGGTCCGTCTCCTCGGCCGTCTCCGGTGCGGCCAGCTCGCCGACGGGATCGGCCACGGCCCGCTCCCACAGCTTCTGCCACTGGGCCATGTCGTAGAGCCCGCTGGACACCGGCGCCGGCTGGGCGCGGCGTGCCTGGGGGATCAGGACCTGTAGGACGGCGGAGAGGGCGACGAACTGGGCGGGCACGTTCTTCGCCCGCCGCCAGTCGCTGATCCGCTGGGCGGAGACCCGTACCGGACGGCCTCGCTCGTCGACGCGATGGAGTCGGTCGACCGCTTCGGCGACGCGTTTGAGTGGAGGATTACCGGCCTCCCTGTACAGCAACGCGAGGCGTTCCGCGAAGGCTGTGCGTGCCCCTGCGTCGGGACTCAAGGCTCTCCACTCCCTACTTCCCTTGCCGCTGGTCATCCGGACCGGAAAACTCACCTTATACGGCTGACCTGCGGCGAAGCCCTGAACCGGACGTCCCGCCCTCCTCAGACGGGCTTCTCGGCTGGCAGGATTTCGCCGCAGCAACGCGGTGATCGGGTCTCGCCCCGACCGGCCGACCAGCTCAGCATTGGCAGAGACAGCTCACGGCACCGCACGTTCTCGGTCACCTTCGACCGGCGTCCTTCCGCCGGAGTGGCCGTATGACGCGAGCTGCTTCCGCTTACCGAGCGGTCTCCCGGCTCAGTGCGCGGTCCGACACCTCCCGTGCCGTTCGGCACCGGTCCCCACGTGGGGAGGGACCGGTGCCGAACGGCACGGATCACATCCAGCCCGCCGCCCGTGCGGCCTCGACCGCGCGGTCCTCCGCGTCGTCGGCGATCGCGTTCAGCGCCATGTCCTGTCCCGCCGCCGTGCCGCCGGCCGCCTTCGCGGCCGCCTGGGACGCGGTGAGGGCGGCGCGCAGGGCCGTCGCGGTCCCGGCGTGGTCGTCCTGGGAGCCGGTCACCTGTGCGGACATATGCGTCGCCACCTGCGCGGCGAGCGCAGCGGTGGCGGCGGCGTTGCGGGCGCAGCGGGCGTCCGCCGCCGGGTCGGGTGCGGTGCCGGCCAGGGCGGTGAGGGACTGAGCCGACAGCCGGAGCGCGTTCGCGGCCCGGCCCACCGGACTCGTCGGGACGGTCTGCGCCGCGTCGGGGTCGATCCCGGCGTGGCGACAGGCGGCCACCGCACGCTCGTACGCGCTGCGGGCGCGCGCCGAGTGCAGCTTTCTCAGGGTGTCCGCCGAAGGAGAACCGGCCGGAGGGGAACCGGCCGAAGAAGAACCGTTCGAAGAGGAACCGGCCGAAGAGGAGCCGGAGGGGGACTTCGAGGGGTCGGTCGTCATCTGTGCCTCCTCGTTGGGAGCGCCGGGATGGGGCGGAGGGCCGCTGCGGGTACGCCTCATCGCGGGCGTTCCACATGGGCCCCACCCCCCCGAAGGGCGTCTCGCGAAGGGCGGGTCGGCTAGCCGAACAGTCCCAGTGCCGAGTCCACCGACCAGCTCTGCCAGCTCATCGCGAAGAGCCCGACCACGGAGATCAGGGCCATCATCAGGTTCTGCCCCTGTTCCGCCCAGTCGTGGATCATGAGGACCAGGTAGATCAGGTTGAGCAGGAACCCGGCCACCAGCGCGATCGGCGTGAGGAAGCCGGAGACCAGACCGAGTCCCAGGGCGAGCTCCGCGTACGCGACGACGTAGGCCATCAGCCGGGGGCGCGGCGCGACGACGGTGTCGAAGCCCCGCCGGACCACCGGCCAGCGGTGCTTCTCCGCGACTCCGGCCGCCCACCGGATGCCCCCACCGCCGAACCACTGCTTCTTGTCCTTGTGCCGCCAGCTCTCCAGCCACCACAGGCCGAGTCCGATGCGGAGCACCGCGAACCATTCGGCACCGCTCAGCAAGGCTGATCGCATCCCGCACCCTCCCGGATCGATCCCGGCACAACACCTGACGGACCGTCAGTTCAGCGGAAGGCGGCGTGCGCCGCAAGAGGAAGGGTGGGGCGAATGGCGGAAGGAGGAGGGCAGGAGGCGTGCGGAGTGCGGCGGGCCTTGCTGGTGCGGGCTCCTGGGCCTAGCCTGAATGCCGACGGTTTATCTGATGGACCGTCAGATAAATCCGGAACTCCGCAGGCAGCAGGGGGTAGGCATGGCAGAGAGCGCGACCGGCACCCAGGATCTGCCCAGGATCATCAGCGTGGACGACCACGTGATCGAGCCCGCGCACCTCTTCGAGAAGTGGCTGCCGGGCAAGTACCGCGACAAGGGGCCCAAGCCCTTCACCGCCGGCATCGGCGAACTCGCCTACGTCGGCGGCAAGTACCGCTTCACCACCGACCCCGAGGGCCAGACCACCGACTGGTGGGAGTACGAGGGCCTGCTCTTCCCGTACAAGCGGATCATCGCCGCCGTCGGCTTCTCCAGGGACGAGATGACGCTGGACGGCATCACCCGGGAGCAGATGCGGCGGGGCTGCTGGGACCCCAAGGCCCGCCTGGAGGACATGGACATGAACCATGTCGAGGCCTCCCTCTGCTTCCCCACCTTCCCCCGCTTCTGCGGGCAGACCTTCGCCGAGGCCGAGGACAAGGAGGTCGCGCTGGCCTGCGTCCGCGCCTACAACGACTGGATGGTCGAGGAGTGGTGCGGGGACAGCGGCGGCCGGCTGATCCCGCTGTGCCTGATCCCGCTGTGGGACGTCGACCTCGCCGTCGCCGAGATCCGGCGCAATGCCGAGCGTGGCGTCCGGGCGGTCACCTTCAGCGAGATCCCCACCTACCTGGGCCTGCCGTCCATCCACTCCGGCTACTGGGACCCGTTCTTCGCGGCCTGCGAGGAGACCGGCACGGTCGTCAACATGCACATCGGGTCGAGCTCCCAGATGCCGGCCGCCTCCCCGGACGCCCCTCCCGCCGTCCAGGCCTCGCTCAGCTTCAACAACGCCATGGCCTCGATGATGGACTTCCTCTTCTCCGGGGTCCTGGTGAAGTTCCCCCGGCTGAAACTCGCGTACAGCGAGGGCCAGATGGGCTGGATCCCGTACGCCCTGGAGCGCGCCGACGACGTCTGGGAGGAGCACCGCGCCTGGGGCGGGGTGAAGGACCTGATCCCCGAGCCGCCCTCGACGTACTACTACCGGCAGATCTTCTGCTGCTTCTTCCGCGACCGGCACGGCATCGAGGCGATCGAGACGGTCGGCGTGGACAACGCGACCTTCGAGACGGACTACCCGCACGTCGACTCGACCTGGCCGGAGACCAAGCGGGTGGCCCAGGAGCACGTCGGCGGCCTGGCACCGGAGGTGGCGTACAAGCTGCTGCGCGGCAACGCCATCCGGATGCTGGAACTGCCGTTCACCTAGCCGGTTCAGCCGGCCCGCCGCTGGGCAGGGGACCTTCCATGAAGGTCTCCGTCGACGCCGACGTCTGTTATGGGTCGGGTGAGTGCGCGTTCCGGGCACCCGCCGTGTTCGGCTTCGAGGACGGGTACGGTTTCGTCCTGCCCGGACGCGAGGACTCCGGTGCACCGGGGGAACCGGGGGACGACGACGAACTGATCCGGGACATCGCCGAGCGCTGCCCGTCGCAGGCGATCCGGATCGACGGCCGAAGGGTCACCGACTAGCGGATGAGCACCACCCCCACCACCCCCACGGAACTCACCACCCCCACGGAACGCACCGAATTCACCGAATTCGCCGAACTGCTGGCCACCCTCGGCCGCCGCTACGTCCGCGACTTCCCGCGCCCCTGGGGCAAGACCCGCGCGGCCCGGGCGCTCAACCCCTACCTGCGCGACCATCCCCGTCGGCGCGTCGTGGAGACGCTCTGGGGCGCTCGGTTCGCGGTCGACACCCAGGACCTCATCCAGCGCTACCTCTACCTCTTCGGGGTGTGGGAACCGCACATGACCCGCTGGCTGCGCGGCCGGCTGGCGCCGGGGGACTGCTTCGTCGACGTCGGCGCCAACATCGGCGTCTTCAGCGTCCTCGCCTCCCGGCTGGTCGGGGAGCAGGGCCGGGTCGTGGCCGTCGAGGCCTCCCCCGCCTTCCTCCGCCGCCTCGAACAGCAGAGCGCCCTGAACGGCTGCCGGAACATCCGCGCGGTCAACGCCGCCGTCTCCGACGCCCACCGCACCCTGACCTTCGTGCTCGCCAGCTCCCGCAACATGGGCGCCAACAGCATCGTCCCGTGGGACGGGCCGGCCGAGTCCAGCTTCGACATCGAGGCCGTGCCGCTGCCCGAACTGCTCAGGCCGGAGGAGATCGAGACCGCGCGGGTCATCAAGATCGACGTGGAGGGCGCCGAGGGCGCGGTGGTGCGCGGGCTCGCGCCGCTGCTGGAGAAGCTGCGCCCGGACGCCGAGATCACCGTCGAGGTCACCCCCGACCGGATGGCCCAGCTGGGCGACAACGCGGAGGACCTGTTGCGCACCATGACCGACGCCGGCTACCACGTCTACCGGCTCGCCAACAGCTACGCGGCCGACAGCTACCCCCGCGCCCTGTACGGCGAGCCGGTGGTCCCGGTCCGCTGGGACCGCCCGGTGACCGAGGAGAGCGACCTGGTGTTCTCACGAGTGGACGCGGCGACCCTGTAGGTCATCCGAAGGACGTCACCCGTACCGCCAGCCGAGCTCCGCCAGCGCCCGTGCCCGGTCCGCCACGACCGTCATGCGGGCCTCCCGTTCCGCCGGGTCGGTGTGGGCGGGGTGGCCGGTGACCTGGCCCGCCCACTTGCGGTACAGCAGCCCCGGCTCCGCCGAGAACCAGCCCCGGCTCACGGCGTCGAGCGCGAGCAGCAGTCCGGTGTCCTCGGAGGCGGGCAGTGCCATCCAGCCGCCGAGGGCGAGCAGCAGCTCACGGCGGACGAAGAGGGTGGCCGGGTGGACCGGGGCGCGGAAGCCGTGCGCCGTCCAGTGGCCCAGCACGGTCCCGCGCTCGATCGGCCCCTCCTCCGGGTCGCCCGGGAACTGGGCCGTGGAGCCGTCCGGCAGCAGGTCCAGGGCTCGTGAGGTGGCCCAGCCGAGGTCGGGGCGGTCCTCCAGCGCGGCCAGGTCACGGCCCAGCGCACCCGGCTGGAGCTGGTCGTCGGCGTCCAGGACCTTGACGTAGGAGCCCTCCGCCCGGGCCAGCGCGATGGTGCGCGCGACCCCGGGACCACCGGCGCGGCCCTGCCGGAACGACACCCGCGCGTCGTCGGGGACGTACGGGCCGACCTCGTCGCCGCAGCCGTCCTCCTGGATCAGCCACTGCCACTCCCACCCGTCGGGCAGCCGCTGCTCGCACAGCGACTTGTAGGCCTCGGGCAGGAAGCGGGCCGACGGCGCGTGGACCGCGGTGACGACGGTGATGCGCCGGGTCACGGCAGCGTTCACCACCTTTCCAGGTGTGTGGTGAAGAGCAGTTCGGTGCGGTCGCCGGGAAGCGTGACAGCGGTGATGTCCACGATGCGGTCGTGGATGTCGTACGACCGCTTGCGCAGCAGGATCACCGAGGTGCCGGCCGGCAGGTCCAGCTCCCGGGCCTCCTCGGGCGTCGGCGGACGGGCGGTGAAGCGCTCCTCGACGCGGTCGACCTCGATGCCGACGGTGCGCAGCTGGTTCTGGGTGCCGCCCGGCCAGGGTTCGTTGGTCTCGTCCAGGAGATCCGGGTTGGCCGCGACCATGTCACGGACCAGGTAGGAGGTCACCAGGCTGAAGGGGGCGCTCTCGGCGGCGTGCCGGGTCCGGTAGGTGCGCTCCAGGAGCACGGTGCCCTTGGACACGCCGAACGCCTCGGCGAGGTCGGTGGGCGCGGCCAGCTGGCGGTAGCGGGCGAAGAAGACCAGGTCGTCGATGACCAGACCGGTCTCGCGCTCGGTCGCGCCGGTCTCGGCCCGGGCGGACTCCGGCATCAGGGCGCGGTCCTTCTCCCACTGGTGCCGTTCGTTGTCGCGGACCGCGCGGGTGCGCGGGCGGCGCACGAAGGTGCCGCTGCCGTGCCGCTTGTCGATCAGACCCTCCGCGCTGAGCAGCCGCAGCGCGTTCTGGATCGTGGGCACGCTGCGGCCGTGGCGCCGGGCCAGCTCCGCCTCGGAGGGCAGCCGGGCGCCCGGGGTGAGCTCGCCGCCTCGGATGGCGCGGCGGAGGTCGTCGGCGATCTCCTCGTAGGCCTTGGGCACACGATCAGGCTACGACTCCTCAAGAGGTGTTGATGAGTCGGACCGCTTCGTCCACGGACGGCTTCGTTCACGGGTGGCTTCGTTCACGGACGGCTTCGTCCACGGACGCGGCGATGTCGGGGCATGCGGAGACCCGCGGCCGGATCGATCCCGGTCACGGGCCTGTGTCGCAGTAGGCGCTGGTACGTACGCAAGTCGCCCTTGCGCCGTTGCGTCCGAGTCGTCTGTACCGGCGGGGTCAGCAGTCCATCGGTGCCGCGGGGGGGTCGGCCGGGGTTTCCGGCTCGGTGGTGTCCAGGGGGCGGTGGCGGCAACTGGGGGTCTTGCCGTGGGCCTCGGCCCGGATGCGCTGCTTCATCGTGGGCGGCAGGGACCTGGCGTGGGACCAGAGCCAGTGACTTTGTGCCGGGATCGTCACCCGGGCCGTGCTGTGGTCGTCGCCGGTGCTGTTGCGCGGGGTCTCGGTCTGCGGTACCGCGGCGGCGGTGGTGGCGGAGACGAATCCGAGCGCCGTGCACAGCGCGAGGAAGGCGGTGACGATGGCGGTCCACAGCGTCATGACCTTGGAGTTCCGGGCCATGGCCCCTCACTTTCGGGTTGGGCGATTTGCGTACTTTCCTCATGATGTGTATGGGGGTCGCGAAGTGGGGGACGTCGGCCTGTGGCGCGTCGATGTTCTGATGAACACCACACGGATGGGTGCATGGCAGGGGAAAAATCCCAAGAAAGGCCTGCGAAAGGCGTCGAGAGGGAGCAAAGTAACCGTCCGTGGAGGTGTGATCACCCTCCGATCGGAGCGGTCCGACCTCGTGCAACGCCTTGTGGCGGACCGGAGTTGGGGGTCGGATGCCAGGTCACCGATCGATATCGGTCGGTGTGTATAGTCGGGCGCCAGAGGTCCCCTACGTCAAGGAAGAGACGAGGTCGCGCGGTGAAGAAGCTTCTCCTGGTCGCACTGGCCGCCATCGGCGGGCTCCTCGTGTACCGCCAGATCCAGGCGGATCGCGCCGAGCAGGATCTGTGGACGGAGGCGACTGACTCCGTGCCCACGGGTTCGTGAGTACCGACCACAGACGAGACTGAGACCCCGGCCGCCCGAGCGGTCGGGGTTTTGCGTTGCCGGGGCCTTCTGGGGCCTTCTGGGGCGTTCTTGGGCGTTCCGGGGGCGGGGGCCGTGGTGCGAGGGAGGCGTTTCGGACGGTCGTACGGATCGCCGGGTGGCGCGCGGGCGCGCGAGGCAGTATGGGGCCGGCCGGTCCGGGACCCGGACGACCGGCGGACGACGGCTGGGGGCGCGCGTGACACGGCGGTGGTGTACTACAGCGGCACGGCGGGGTCTCGGCGTGACGGCCGCCCTCGTACTGACAGCGCTGCTGACGGCACTGCTGCCCGCCTCCGCGGCCGCCGCGGACAGCGGCAGCGGATACGCCTTCGCTCCCGACACCCGTACGGTCACCGGAGCCACGGGCACCACGGCCGCCGTACCGCTGGAGCCCGGCACGACCTACCGCAGCACCCTCCCGGACAAGGGCTCGCTGTACTTCCGCCTCGAACTCGCCGCCGACACCACGGCCTACGTCCCCGTCACCGCCGTTCCGCCCACCGACGCCACCGTCTCCGCCAGCGACGGCATCGAGGTCTCGATCGAGGACGCCAACGGCACCGCCTGCGACTACGACACCGCCCGCTTCGGCGCCGGGCTCAGCCCCCGGCCGGTCACGGCGGTGGGGCGGCGGGACGCGGGCAAGGCGCTGTGCAAGGACGCCGGCACCTACTACGTGGTCGTCGAGCGGGCCGTGTCCGGCTCGACGACCACCTCCCCGGGCAGCTGGGACCTGGAGATCGCCCCCGTCACCGAACCGGCCCTGACCGAGGCCGGCGCCACCACCGCCCCGGAGACCTGGAACTCCGCGTCACCCGAGCCGCTCACCTCGGCCCCCCGCCGCCGCACCGCGGGCGCCGGCTTCGCCGCGGCCGCCGTCCTGGACCAGGGCGTCTGGCAGACCGACATCACGCCCGGCCAGACCCTCTACTACGCCGTCCCGGTCGACTGGGGCCAGCAGCTGCACGCCACCGTCGACCTCGGCAGCACCAGCGGCGACAGCCGCGGCTACGTCAGCGCCGCGCTCAACCTCTCCCTCTACAACCCCGTCCGCGGCTACGTCGACGACGTCTCCCTCGGCTACGACGGCACCCAGAAGTCGTCCTCCCTCGCCCCCCTGCCACCCGTGGCGTACGCCAACCGGTACGCCACGGGCGGCACGGCGAGCTCCGTCCGCTTCGCCGGTGACTACTACCTCGTCGTCCACCTCACCGGGCAGACCGCGGACACCTTCGGGAAGGGGCCGTACGGCGTCACGCTCCGGGTCCGCGTCGACGGCACCCCGAACTCCGGCCCCGCGTACGCCGGTTCCCCGGTCCCGAACGGTGTCTTCGACGTGTCCTCGGCCCGGGGAGGCCTCGCGGGCGCGGCCGGCGACGACGACACGGCGATGCGGGCGCTCGCGGCCGGCGGCATCGGCACGGGCACGGCCCTGCTGCTGGTCCTGGGCGGGTGGACCCTGACCGCCCGGCGCGCTCAGATCCGGGCCAACGCCCAGAAGCCGACGGCGTAACAGGCCAGCGCGAGCAGGAGGATGGGCACGGCCGCCCTGGCGGGAGGACCGGGCCGAGGCGCCCGCCGCCGCCGACGCCGGCCGTGGGTGCGGACCGACGGTGGCGGGGCCTGCGGATCCCGCGCGGTGTAGGTGGCGGTGCCGGTGTCAGGCTGGGCCGGAGGGAGCGGTTGCGCGGGGGGCCACGGCGTGTGGGGCTGCGGCACGACCGGGACGGCCTGCGGCCGGGCGTACGGGGGATACGGCGATGCCGGCTCGGGCGGCACTGCGGCGGGGGCCGGGGGGACCGGCGCCTGGGGCGGCGGGAGCCGGAAACTGCCGGTGTCGGACAGGGAGACCGGCGCCGACGAGGTTCCGCCGCCGGTGCCGCCGGTGCCGCCGGTGCCGTCGGCGGCGGAGACCGCCGGGAACCCGTCGGCGCCACCGGTCCCGGGCAACGGGGCCGCCGGGCCCGCACCTTGGCCCGCCCCCGCCCCTGCCGCCCCTGCCGCACCTGCGGATTCCCCGGCCGATTCCCCGGCCGTCTCCCGGCCCGGAGCCGCCCCGGCCGCCCGCGCCCCCGTGGCAATCGCCGCGCCGCCCGCACTCGGCGCTTCCGCTCCCGGTGCCGGCCCCGCCCCCGGCGCACCAGGCTCTCCTGAGGTCCGCGTATCGACCCCGGAAGCCATCCGCACCGGGCCCTCCGGCCCGAAACCCGTGGGCAAGGGCCCCAGTTGGTCGAAGATCTCGATCAAGTCGCCGTCGGCGTCCGTCTCCGGGAGGAGTTCCCTGGCCTGGGCGATGGCCCTGCGGGCTCCGACGGCCGTACGGAAGCGGGCGCGGGGGTCTGGCTGGAGGAGGCCGGCCACCACCTCCCAGAGCGGGTCCGGGATGCCCTTGGGCGCTCCCGGGGTGCCGTGTTCGGCGAAGTACTGGACGAGCGCCTTGGCGTCGGGCTTGGCGCCTTCCAGGAGATACAGGGCGACCAGGCCGACGGCGAACAGGTCGGCCGTGAAGTCGGGGTCGGCGCCCAGGAGTTGCTCAGGAGCGATGTAACCCGGCGTACCGACCACGAGGTTGGTCTCGGTCAGCCGGGCCTCGCCGAGCCGCATGGCGATGCCGAAGTCGGACAGACGCAGCCGGGGACGGGCGGTGCCGGTCGCCTCCAGCAGGATGTTCGCGGGCTTGATGTCCCGGTGGACCACGTCCTCGGCGTGCACCGCGGCGAGTCCGGAGAGCAACTGGTCGAGGAGCGTGCAGACGAACAGCGGGGGCAGGGGACCGTAGTCCCCGACGAGGTGGACCAGCGAGCCGCCGGCGACCAGGTCCATCGTGAACAGGACCTTGTCGTCGTCGGCGGCCCAGCTGGCCGGAGCCAGCACATGGGGGTGATCGATGCGCAGCGCCTGCTCCCGCACGAAGCGCAGCAGCGCGTGGGCGTCGCTCTGCTGGAGCACCTTGGCCGCCACATAGCGCTTGCGCCGGTGGTCCCAGGCACGCCAGACGGCACCCACTCCGCCATGACCGATCGGGTCGGCCAGTTCGTACCGGCCCGCGAAGACCTCACCCATGACTGCCCGTACCCCTCCCCCTCAGGTCCCCCTGCCACCCCCTTGCCTGTTACCCCCTTGCTTCCCCCGGATGAGCGATACGACCCCTCGCGCGTGCCCCCGTCTGCCAGGGCCCTGCCCCGCCCGGTTCACCGGACCCCCTCCGGTGCGCCGGGCCGTGGCTCAGCCCTGGTGCGACTGGTAGTGCGTGACCGCGTCCGAGGTGCGGCCGGCACCGTAGACCCGGAGGAACTCCGCCAGCTCCGGGTGGGTCGGAGCGAGCGTGTCGGCCGCGTCGATGATGTCACCGGCGGCGGCCACCGACCGCAGCAGCGACTGGATCTCGCGGACCACCCGCTTGACCGTCGGAGCTCCTGAACCGCTCGTCGTCTGCGTGGTGTTGCTGAGCACCGAGCCCCCCTGGGACTTCTTGATCTCATCCATGCGTTCGGTCGCCTCGGCCGCGCTCACGCTGCCGTCCGCGACCTGCTGCGCCAGATCCTGCAACAACTGCACCCGCTGGACCACGGCCGGGTTGCCGATCTTCGCCCGCTGGCCGCTCATCAGCTGCGACAGCATGGGCGCGGACAGTCCCAGGACCGCCGCGAGACGTGCCTGGTTGAGCCCCAGGTCGTCGATGAGCTTACGGAAGAGCGCCCCCAACGGCTCTCCGTACCAGTTCCGCTGCAGCTCCCGCGCTCTGGCGGTGGCTTCCTGCTGTGCGGCGTCCATTGCGTCTCCCCATCGCTTCCCCAAAAAATCCACGGTTCGCTACAGCGAACCCCGTCGAGCATCTTACGGAGAGTGGTCATCTGCGGGGACCCCCAATCTTTTTGCGAGGCAAGGGGGGTGACCCGGTACTCTGGTGTGCGGCACCGACCCTGCGGACCTCTCGCTTGGCCGGTCGCTTCCCGTACGGGGCCTTAGCTCAGTTGGTAGAGCGCCGTCTTTGCATGGCGGATGTCAGGGGTTCGACTCCCCTAGGCTCCACTTGTATAAACCCCTCTGACCTGCGGAAACGCGATCAGGGGGGTTCTTTTGTCCCGATTTTCGTGCGCGTGTGTGTGCGTGTGTGCGCACGGATTCGTTGGAGGATGTCGGGGGAGCGTGTTCCCTTGGGTTTCGGGCGAGGCCGGCGGGGCGCCGGTGGGGAGGGGGCGATTGTCTCGGCTGAGTCCACCCCGGGCTTAGACGTCGGCGTCTCCTCGGTGGAGAGCTCCGAGACGGGGCGCAAGACGCGGCCGCCGCCGAGCATCGTACGGAGGCCGGAGATCGATTCTCACGCACTTCGTCCTCGATGCGCCGACACTGCTCGGGCTCGGAGGCAACAAGCAGGTGTCCGGCCTCATCCACCGTGCCTACCTGGAGGCGGACGCACGGCTGTGGGTGCCGCTGCTCTTCCTGGTCGAGGCCGGGCGGGAGCGGCCCGGGATCATTGAGCACTTCGGGCAGCCGGAAGTGTTCCATACCCTCGATCTCGACTACACGGGTGCGTACGGGGTGATGCCGCCGCAGCATGAGGGCGTCCTGGTGGGGATCGCCGCGGTGATCCATACGGCGCGGAGCCTGTTGCTCGACTGCTGGCGCGGAGGACGACGCGCTGGTGGCGACGCTCGCCTCGAAGGCGTTTGAGGGCGCCGGGGTGCCTTCCCCAGGCTCTCCGTTTTTCAGGGGTCGAGTCGGCGCAGCGGCACCGCGTCCACGGCGAACGGCTGGTGGCCGCCGGGTTGCCCGGCCCTGGATCGCCCGCTCACCGCACACTTCCCGGGGCGGGGTCCGCGGATCCGACGACGTGTGCCGCAGGGCCGGCCGGGTCTGTGGGGAGACCGTCCGGCAGGCCGGAGAGCAGGAAGCCGTTGCCGGTGAGGGTGATGATGCGAGCCAGCACCGGAGGCGGGTGGTGCAACCGTAAGGATCCACCGGCCGCGGCGGTGGCCTGCGACGCGTAGAGGAAGGCGTTGAGGCCGGTCACGTCGCAGAAGGTGACGGTGGTCAGGTCTGCGTCGATGACGCGGATGCCGTCGAGTAGGCATCGTCCCACCGACTCGCGCACGAGGCGCTCCGTACTCAGGTCGATCTCACCGGCCATAGTGATCAACGCCCGTCGGTGTTTGTCGCGCCGATAGAGGGTCAGCTGTGGAATGGGCATGGCACCTCGGTTCAGGAGACCGGCCCCTGGCACGGGCCATTGGTCGCACCGGGCCACGGAGTCGCAACGGAGCCTTGCTCCCGGGTGCCCAGTGTCGGAGTCAGCCCTCGCCGATCAGGCCGGTCGCCGTGAGGCTCCGCGCCGGGTCGGTGGCCGTGGCCATGAGCCGGGCCGCGGTGGTCGGCGCTGTCTCCGGTGGGATCACCAGCAGGTCCCAGCGGCCTACGGTGTAGGAGAGCAGCAGCAGCTTGTGCGGGTCTTGCTCGGCATCGAACCAGCCGACGTGCACCACGTGCCCGTGGACGGGCACCTTTTGCGGGATGACCGGCCAGAACGTGGGATTCACCGTTACCCGGGTGATCCGCCCCCACAGCGGGTCGAGGAACTCGATCAGCGCCGGAAGCTCTGCCTTCAGATCGCGGGAGCGGGGCCACCAGGCGCCGTCGATCAGTGCTGGAGCGGTGTCGGCGGGTGCCAGTCGGAGTCTGAGCGGCGATGAAGAAACAGGGGTTCGGTCTTCGACCGCGGGCGTCAACAGAATGGTCGCGGTCATGATGCGGACCCAACCCCGGGCCGGTCGCGACCGGCCCGGCTGTGGTGAATCGCCGGGAACGACGCCGGCGTGGACGTCGGCGTACGAGATGCTCTCGGTAGTCACCAGGCTACTCCTCATCGACGCCTGACGGACCGACGCGGGCCTGCGGGCTGAACGGAACACGGGGCCAGGGCGGCCGACGGGACCGGAAGAAACGCCCTCGGCAGACGATCCGCAAATTCGAGTGAATGTGCCGGATAATCGGAAATATTAATGTACCAATACCTGCCATGCATTCGGGGGTTTAATTGTTGGAAATCTCGACTCTCTTTCGATTGCCGTTGCCGCTCATATATCTCTCCGTAATATGCAGCGATCAGATCAAGGCTCCCGGGTAACTGGTAGGGCCCGGCATGCCACGGCCCCCACAGAAATTGGCCTCTCGATGAAGCTGAAGATCCCTCAAACAGCTCGCCGTCACACCTTGCCCGGCTGGCTGGCCTCGGCCCTGGCCGCGATCGTGGCCGCGGCCATGGTCGTCCTGACGCCCGCGCAGGCTAGCGCCATCGCCACGGCCGTACCGCTGGCCACGGCCGCGAGCTTCTCAGTTCTGGCAGGCTCGGGCGTCACCAATACCGGTGCCACGCTGATCAGCCACGACCTGGGGACGTCCCCGACCCCGTCAATCACAGGCTTCCCACCCGGTCAGGTGCTCGGCGCCGTACACGCCGCCGACGCCGTCGCGCTGCAGGCCAAGTCCGACCTGGTCACGGCGTACAACAATGCAGCCGGCCAGGCTACGAACTTTGCTCTCCCGGCGGCAATCACCACGGGCACAACGCTGATTCCGGGCGTCTACACCGCCACAGCCGGTGTCGGACTCACCGGCGACCTGATCCTGGACGCCAAGGGAGACCCGAACGCGGTCTGGGTGTTCCAGATTCCTGAAGCCCTGACGACCGCGACCGCCAGCCGGGTGCTTCTCACGAACGGCGCTTCGCCGTGCAACGTGTACTGGCAGATCGGGAGTTCGGCCACCCTCGGTACCAATTCCACGTTCGTCGGCACCATCATGGCGCTGACTTCGATCACCGTGACCACGGGGACGAACATCGAGGGCCGGGCGCTGGCCCGCAACGGCGCCGTGACGCTCGACGACAACCGCATCTTCCTCAACAACTGCGCGACCAGCACGACCGGTGGCACCACGACGACCGGTACGACGACCGGTACGACGACCGGAACCACGACCGGCACCACCGTCGGTGTGACCGGTGGCGATCTGGTCACCGGCGGCCTGGTGGGCGGACCGATCGTCGGGACCGGCGGCACGGGGAACGTCTCCGGCAACACCGCCGGGAACACCGTGGGCAACACGGCGGGGAACAACGTCACCTCCGGGAACACGTCGGGCAACACCGCCGGGACCACCGCGGGTGGGCAAGGCGGCAAACCCGGTGAGCAGGACAACAAGCCGGGCGGCCCGGACCACGGTGGCGGCCATGACCAGCACGGCAAGCCGAGCGAGGAACATCAGGGTGGGCCCGGCAAGCCGGAGAACGGCAAGCCGGAACAGGGCGAGGACAACGGCCACGACTACGCCAACCACGACTACGCCAACCACGACTACGCCAACCACGACTCCACCACCTACGGCTACGCCAACGCACCGAAGCTTGAGGGTCAGGAAGGCCACGAAGGCTAGGCGGCAGGCTGTGAGAGGTCCGTACATCGGATGACGGCGCGCGGTGGGATCCCCTCGATTCCGCCGCGCGCCGCCGGTGTCGGCCGGTCCGCAGGGACCTCAGGCGCCGGTCGGCGGAGACGAGAAGGCGAGGTGGGCGGTGTCGAGCAGTATTGATGCAGCGCGTGTGCGGGAAACCGGGGAGTCCGATGCCGATTCGCTCTCATGGGAGCAGTACGACAGCGGAAACCCACCCGGCGAGCGGTCCGCGGGTGCCAGGGTGCTGAGAGCGGGGCTGCACACTGCCATCCTCCTGTGTCTGGTGACAACCCTGGTCCATATCGGTGCCGTCTTTCTGCAAGTGGCACCCGCCAACCCTGTCTCAAGGCGGTACAGCCGACAGGTCGACGCGTGGGTGTATCCCCTCTTCGAACAGAACTGGCGGCTCTTCGCCCCCAACCCCGACTCGGTCAATCGGCAGGTCCTGGCGAGAACCGCGCACACCGCGTCCAACGGGTCGATGCGGGTCAGCCCGTGGGTCGACCTGACCGCCATGGACCGTGCCGCCGTCGAGCACAACGCGTTTCCGAGCCACACGGCCCAGAACCTCCTGCGCCGCGCCTGGGCCTCCTACGTCGACACGCACGGAGAGGACGACACGGCACGCTCGGACCGGGCCCTCATGATGCAGAAGTATCTGAGCAACATCGCCGCCGACCGCCTCGCCGACCACGACGACGGCGGCACCTTCGAGTTCGTCCAGCTCCGGGTCGTCACGCTGCCCGTGGCCGCGCCCGGTACGGCGGCCGGACACCGGCCGCCGTCGCCGGTGGAGAACCGGCTCCTGCCCTGGTGGAAGGTGACCCCCCATGGGAAATGAGCAGATCCGCGAACTCCCCGCCACGGCGGTCACGCAGGACCGGCCCATGAGCCACGACGCATGGACCGCAGACGCGTTCTACCACCGGCTCCTCACCCGAACCGACGCCTTCTGGGCACTTGTCACCGGCCGGCCGGTGTCCCTGTACGCCACGTCGGTTCTGCGCATCGGCTACGGGTTGCTCTACCTGGTCTTTCTCCTGCGCGAATTCCCCCACCGGTACGAGATCTGGGGGCCGGGTTCCCCGTGGACACCCGCGTTGGCGGCACAGCTCTTCGACCAGACGGGTTGGTACAGCTTCCTGATCCTGTCGGACAACCGTGCCTACTTCGAGCTGTGCTACGTGCTGGCCCTCGTGACGTCCACGCTGTTCATGCTGGGCTGGCGGACCCGGGCCACATCCGTCCTCTTCGCCATTGTGGTGACCTCGTTCCATGCCAGAGCGATCTTCATGACGGACGGGGGCGACAACCTCGTCCTGCTGATGGCTCTCTATCTCGTGCTCACCGCGTGCGGCCGGCGCTGGTCCCTGGACGCGCGCAGAAAACGGATCAAGGCGGCGCGGGCGGACGTCGGGCCCGAGCAGGCGCGGAGTTCCCCGGCTCGGCAACTCCGGGCGGCGCGCGGCAAGCTGATCACGGTGGTGCACAACTGCGGCGTCTTCGTCATCGCGGTACAGGTCTGCCTTCTCTACGGATCGGCCGGCCTGTACAAGGTGCAGGGCTCTTTCTGGGGCGACGGCACGGCCCTCCACTACGTGCTGAACCTCGACCTCTTCCAGCCCTGGCCCGAGCTCTCCCATCTCCTGGACCGGTACCCGCTCCTGATCGCGATCGTCGGTTACCTGACCGTTCTCACGCAGGTCGCTTTCCCGTTCGTGCTCTTCGGCAGGCTCAAGTACCCCGTGCTGACCATGCTGCTGGGCATGCACATCGGTATCGCGGTTGTCCTGGGACTGCCTCTCTTCTCGGGCACGATGATCATCGCGGACGCCGTGTTCCTTCCCGACCGCTTCTACGCTTCCCTGCCCCACCTCGCCAGGCGTGCAGCTCGGAGACCCGGTGTGCGGACGCCGGAGCCCCGGCAGGGAGCAGGGCTCGGATCCGTACCCCCGCAGAGCGGCCCCTCGGCTTTGCGGGAAGGGAACAGGCCGATGTCCCGTCCGGGAAGCGGTCGCGGTGGTCCGGCGCCGTCCGGGCCGCCGGTGACGGAATAGGACCGTGCGGGACCGGCGCCCGCGGCGCTCATTCACCTGCGGAGCACCGTGGACGGTTACCGAGGGCATCTCGCACACGGGTTTCCCTACCGCTGGAATGCAGGACGAGCGGGTCGGACAGTCAGTCGGGCCGGATGCGCGTGCTGACTGCGTCGAGGACCGGCTCGGGCCCGGACAGCGTGGTGAGGGACCGGTTGCGGGCGTCACAACAGACCCCTCTGGCCTGCGTAAACGCAGTCAGAGGGGCTCTGCGTCCGCCCTCGCTGTCGGGCGTCTGGTTTCACGTGAAACGACGCCGAGGGGCGAGAGGCGGGAGGCCGAAGCCCCGCCCGGTTCAGCTGTTCTTGTCGTCCCGGGACCGGGAACCCTGCTCCTCCGCTTCCTTGGCCTGCACCTGCGGGTCGAGGGGCGAGCTGCCGTCCACCGAACTCAGACGCCCCGGATCCGGGACCTCCGTGGCGGCCGGAGGCTCCACCAGCCAGTCGGGGTTGGCCTGCCTGTCCCACCACTTCCAGGCGGCGAAGGCCGCGCCGGCCACCACACCGACCGCGGCGAACGCCTTGAACGCACGGCCGCACGCCGCACGCCGCCTATTCCGGCGCGCCAGCCTCTCGATGTCCTCGGCCGACACATTGCCACGCAGCGCCGCCAGCACGGCGGCTCCCCGGGCGGCAGCCTCCTCGCGGACCGGACCGGCCGCGGCCACCGCCTGCTCGATCCTCGGGCGCGAGTAGTCGGCGGCCTGCCGGGCCGCCTTGCGGGTCAGATCGGCGGCGTCGTGCGCGGCCTGGTCCACCATCGGCGGCACATGGGTGCGGGCCTGCTCCAAGCGCGGCACGAGACGGGCGTCGTACTGGACGCGGGCCTGCTCGGCGGCCTGCGACACCACGGGCGCGAGCCGTACGCGTGCCTCCTGCGCGTAGTACGCGGCACGCTCCTTGGCCGTGTCGGCGTAGGGCGCCACCGCTTCCGCGGCGTGCCGCACGCTGTCCTTCGCCGAACTGGTCGCGGCGCGCACGCTGTCTTTGCGGGTCACGGGTTTCCTCCTCCTCGGTGGCGTACGGTATTTCGACTTTCCACCCTTTTACGGATCATGCCTGTCCGCGGGCCGAGCGGCGCGCGAAGAACGGCATACGGGTGCAAAAACAGCCAAGAGGGGCCTGCTCACGACAATGCCACGGATCGGCAGCGCGTGCCCCACATGGCAGAGGGGTTCCGCAAGCGATTCGTGAGGATCCGGGTGCGGAAACCCCGGGCGGCCGTCGTGCCTGCCGTACCGTGCGAGGATCGGGGCACTGAAATTCGAGCACAATGGAAGGCGGACCGTGGCCGAGCAGCTCTACGCCACTCTGAAGACCAGCCTCGGCGACATCGAGGTCCGGCTCTTCCCGAACCACGCGCCCAAGACGGTCAGGAACTTCGTCGAACTGGCGCAGGGTGAGCGCGAGTGGACCCACCCCGCCACCGGCGCCGTCTCCACCGACCCGCTGTACGACGGCACGGTCTTCCACCGCGTGATCAGCGGCTTCATGATCCAGGGCGGCGACCCGGTCGGCAGCGGCATCGGCGGCCCCGGCTACAAGTTCGAGGACGAGTTCCACCCCGACCTGCGCTTCGACCGCCCCTACCTGCTCGCCATGGCCAACGCCGGCCCCCGGACCAACGGCTCCCAGTTCTTCATCACGGTCAACCCCGCCCCCCACCTCAACCGCAAGCACACCATCTTCGGCGAGGTCGTCGACCCGGCCGGCCAGAAGGTCGTGGACAGCATCGCCGCCGTCCCCGTCAGCGGCCCCAACAAGCGGCCCGTGACCGACGTCGTCATCCAGACGGTCGTCGTCGCCAAGCGCGCTGGCTGACCGGCCCGAAACCGAAGCGCCCGAAGGGAACCAAACGCCCCGCTCGTCCGTAAGGATGGTCGGGGCGGAACACTGCCCACGACAAGCGAGGGGACCCCATGGAGGACCAGGCGACAGGCAGCGCGCGCGACGCCCACAGCCTGCCCAAGTGCTACCGGCACCCGGACCGGGAGACCGGCGTGCGCTGCACCCGCTGCGAGCGACCCATCTGCCCGGAGTGCATGGTCAGCGCCTCCGTGGGCTTCCAGTGCCCCGAATGCGTCCGCGGCACCACCGAAGGCCACAGCGGCCCGCCCCCCGCGGCCTACCGGCCCCGCACCCTCGCCGGCGGCACCATGACCGCCGACCCACGACTGCTCACCAAGATCCTGATCGGCGTCAACATCGCCGTCTTCGTGGCCCAGCTGTCCGTCGGAGACGACTTCACCAGCCGTTTCGAGCTGTTCGGCCAGGCCTGGGTCACGCAGAACGGCGGGGTCGAAGGCGTCGCGCAGGGGCAGTACTACCGGCTGCTGACCGCGATGTTCCTGCACGACCCCTCGAACTACATGCACATCGCGTTCAACATGCTGAGCCTGTGGTGGATCGGCGGCCCCCTGGAGGCCGCCCTCGGCCGCGCCCGTTATCTGACGCTGTACTTCGTCTCCGGCCTGGCAGGCAGCGCGCTCACCTATCTGCTCGCCAACCCCGCCAGCCCTTCGCTCGGCGCCTCCGGCGCGATCTTCGGCCTCTTCGGCGCGACCGCGGTCCTCATCCGCCGCCTCAACTACGACATGCGGCCGATCATCGCCCTGCTGGTGATCAACCTCATCTTCACCTTCAGCGGCGGCATCGCCTGGCAGGCCCACATCGGCGGCCTGGTCGCCGGTGTCATCACCGGCTACGCGATGGTGCACGCCCCGCGTGAGCGGCGGAACCTGATCCAGTACGGCACGTGTGCGCTGGTGCTGGTCGTGGCCGTGGTGATCACGGTCGTCCGGACCACTCAGCTCACCTGAGCCCGATCACGGCGGCGCACCGCACCGATACCGAACCGTTGTCCACAGTCGGTGGCCGATCTTGTGCACAACGTGCGTGCACAACTGCGCCCCCTCCTACTCACCTGCGTTGCCGCAGGTCAGGGAGGGGGCGAGCGGTTTTACGGCGGGTGTTGTGGTAGTCGTACCGGCGTCAACACTCGACGGGTTATCCACAGATCGTCGTCTTTTCCCCAGGAGGGTGTGGACAGCAGTGCAAGCCTGTGGATAACTCAGCGAACAGCCCTGGGCAGAGCTGTCGGCCCGGCTACTTCCACTGCGTGGAGACGCCGAAGCCTGCCGCGATGAAGCCGAAGCCCACGACGATGTTCCAGTTGTCGAGGCTGTCGATCGGCAGCGACCCGTCGGTCACATAGAAGACGACGATCCAGGCCAGCCCGATGAGGAACATGGCCAGCATCACCGGCGCGACCCAGCCGCGGCTGTTGAGCTTGATGGCGGTCGCCTGCTTCGCCGGGGGCGGCGTGTAGTCGGCCTTCTTGCGGATACGTGACTTCGGCACGAGGGTCTCTCCTGTCGATGCGCTGCGTGGCCGCGCAGGTAACTGGGTCGGGCTCGGGGCAGCGTACAAGGGGACAGATAAGGGCGCGCTGAGCGCTCCCCCGGGCGTCCGTTAGCGTAGTGCTTCCGTGGCGCCGAAGGAGATAAGGGTACGTTGAGCAATTCTGCCGACTCCCAGGGGACCGGATCAACGGGTGCCGGCCCAGCCCGCAGGAACGGCTTCCGGCCGGTGCGGGTTCTCACCGTGGCCGTCTTCGCCCTCGCGGGACTCCTCTTCTTCACCAGCTTCAACACGGCCAAGGGCACCGACATCCGCTCGGACGACAACCTGCTCAAGCTCTCCGACCTGATCCAGGAGCGCAGCCGCAAGAACAAGGACCTGGACGAGTCCAACGCGAGCACGCGCGACCAGAACGAGAAGCTCGCCGAGCGCGACGACGGCTCGAGCAAGGCCCAGGACGACAAGCTCACCGGCCTGGAGAAGGACGCGGGCACCCAGAAGCTCACCGGCAAGGCGATCACCGTCACACTCAACGACGCCCCGCCGAACGCCACGGCCAAGCTGCCCGGCTACCCCGAGCCGCAGCCGGACTACCTGGTCATCCACCAGCAGGACCTGCAGGCCGTGGTGAACGCCCTGTGGCAGGGCGGCGCCCAGGGCATCAAGGTCATGGACCAGCGGCTGATCTCCACCAGCGCCGTGCGCTGTGTCGGCAACACGCTGATCCTCCAGGGCCGGGTCTACTCACCGCCGTACAAGATCCAGGCGATCGGTGACCCGGCGAAGATGCAGAAGTCGCTCGCGGACTCCGAGGCCATCCAGAACTACATGGTGTACGTGAACGTGTACGGGCTCGGATGGAAAGTGACCGAGGACGGGACGGTGACTCTGCCGGGCTACTCGGGCACAGTGGATCTGCACTACGCGAAGCCCGTGAGGTAAGCAGCTCGTCACTTTCTGGAGCCGCCGGTGCGCGTGATCGTCAGGACCGTCAGCGAGCTCTGCATCACCGTCGGCACGCTCATCGTGCTCTTCGTCGCGTACGTGCTGTTCTGGACCGGTGTGAAGGCCGACAGTGTGATGCACGACCAGATCGACCAGTTGCAGCGGCAGTGGTCGGCGAAGGCCACGGTGCACCCCACCACCGCGCGGGCGACCGCGGCGCCTCCGGCCAAGCCCGCCGCGTACCACTACGGCAAGGCCTTCGCGATCATGTACATCCCCCGGTTCGGTTTCACGTGGAACAAACCGGTCCTGGAGGGCACCGGCACCGACGTGCTGAAGAAGGGCCTCGCCCACTACGCGCGGACCGCCGGGCTCGGGCAGGTGGGCAACTTCGCGGTCGCCGGCCACCGGCGCACCTACGGTGATCCGTTCCTCGACTTCCCGGAGCTGCGCGAGGGTGACGCGATCGTCCTGACGGACGGGACGACCTGGTTCACGTATCGGATCGACAAAGGCCCTTACAAAACAGTTCCGACGGACGTTGAAGTGATCGACCCTGTGCCACGTAAGTCGGGGTATACGCGCCCGGGCCGTTATCTCACGCTGACCACGTGCGATCCGGAGTGGGGGCACAGCCATCGGCTGATCGTCTGGGCGCACTTGGACTCCACACAGCCTGTGGAGTCAGGCAGACCCAAGGCGCTGCGCCGTTAGTCTGGTGCAGTACGGCGGGATTCTGGTGCCGTGGTGAGACGGAAGGGACGGCATGTACGGCTGGATCTGGCGGCATCTGCCGGGGAACGCGTGGGTGAAGGCGCTGATCTCACTCCTGCTGGTCCTGGCCGCGGTCTACGTCCTCTTCCAGTACGTCTTCCCCTGGGCCGAGCCGCTGCTGCCCTTCAACGATGTGACGGTGGACAACCAGTGAGCGCGCGGATTCTCGTCGTCGACAACTACGACAGCTTCGTCTTCAACCTGGTCCAGTACCTGTACCAGCTGGGCGCCGAGTGCGAGGTGCTGCGCAACGACGAGGTGTCGACGGCGCATGCCCAGGACGGCTTCGACGGTGTGCTGCTGTCGCCGGGCCCGGGAACGCCGGAGGAGGCCGGGGTCTGCGTGGACATGGTGCGGCACTGTGCCGCGACCGGTGTCCCGGTCTTCGGCGTCTGTCTCGGCATGCAGTCGATGCAGGTGGCGTACGGCGGTGTGGTGGACCGGGCGCCGGAGCTGCTGCACGGCAAGACCTCGTTGGTCGAGCACGGCGGCAAGGGTGTCTTCGCGGGGCTGCCCTCGCCGTTCACGGCGACCCGGTACCACTCGCTCGCCGCCGAGCCGGCGACGGTCCCGGCCGAGCTGGAGGTGACCGCCCGTACCCGCGACGGGATCATCATGGGGCTCAGGCACCGTGAACTCCCGGTGGAGGGCGTGCAGTTCCATCCCGAGTCGGTGCTGACCGAGCACGGGCACCGGATGCTGGCCAACTGGCTGGTCGAGTGCGGTGACGAGGGGGCCGTGGGGCGGTCGGCGGGGCTCGCCCCGGTGGTGGGCAGGGCCTCGGCGTGACCGCGCTGCGCCCCGAGCACGAGACCGGTGCCTCGTACGGGGATCAGCCGTACGGGGGGTCGAGCACGCTCGGGGAGACGGCGTTTCTCCCGCCGGTCGACGATCGGACGGCGTATGTGCCGCCGATCGACGAGGAGACCGTGGCGCTGCGGATCCCCGACCCGCCGCCTATATCGGCTTCTGCGGGCACGGCAGGCCCTTCTGGCATCGGACGGCCGGTAGGTGGCCGAGCGGCCCGCAGAAAGGCCGCCAAGCGGCGCGGTGGGCGGCACGGCGGCGCACCGGAGGCGGTGTCGCAGGAGAGCGGAGCGCCGGGGCGGTCGCTCTCCCGGGTCGAGGCGCGGCGGCAGGCACGGTTGCGCAAGCCGAGCCCGGCCGTCGTGGCGAGCCGGGCGATTGGCGAGGTGTTCATCACCACCGGCGTGCTGATGCTGCTGTTCGTCACCTACCAGCTGTGGTGGACGAACGTCCGCGCCCATGCCCAGGCCGGCAAGGAGGCCAGCAGCCTCCAGCAGGACTGGGCGAGCGGCAAGCGCGCCCCCGGTGTCTTCGAGCCCGGTCAGGGCTTCGCCATCCTGCACATCCCCAAGCTGGACGTGGTGGCGCCGATCGCCGAGGGCGTCAGCAATGCCAAGGTCCTCGACAAGGGCATGGTGGGGCACTACGGCGAGGGTGCGCTGAAGACCGCGATGCCGCAGGACAAGACCGGCAACTTCGGTCTGGCCGCGCACCGCAACACGCACGGCGAGCCCTTCCGGTACATCAACAAGCTGGTGGCCGGTGACGCGGTGGTCGTCGAGACGCAGGACGAGTACTTCGTGTACAAGGTGACGTCGATGCTGCCGGTGACGTCGCCGAGCAATGTGAGCGTGCTGGACCCGGTCCCGAAGGGTTCCGGCTTCACCAAGCCGGGCCGCTACATCACTCTCACCACCTGCACGCCGGAGTTCACCAGCAAGTACCGGTTGATCGTGTGGGGCAAGATGGTCGAGGAACGCCCGCGCAGCAAGGGCAAGCCAGACGCGCTCGTCGAGTAAGGGCAGAGGCAGAGGAACAGTGGCAGCGACCGCCGACGACACCGAAGAGCAGACCGACGCGCCGGACGCGGCGTCCGTACCGGGGCGGCGGCCGATCGGCCGGATCGCGATGGCGGTCAGCGTTCTGGGTGAACTCCTCATCACGGCCGGCCTGGTGCTCGGCCTGTTCGTCGTCTACTCGCTGTGGTGGACGAACGTCGTCGCGGACCGCAAGGCCGACCGGGAGGGCGAGAAGGTCCGGGACACCTGGGCTCGGCAGGACACCGGCCCGGGCGCGCTGAACACGAAGAACGGCATCGGCTTCCTGCACGTGCCGTCGATGAGGAACGGCGAGGTACTCGTCGAGAAGGGCACGTCGACGGACGTCCTGAACAACGGCGTGGCCGGCTACTACACGGACCCGTCCAAGGCCACGCTCCCCACCACCGGCAAGACCGGCAACTTCACCCTCGCCGCCCACCGCGACGGCCACGGCGCGAAGTTCCACAACATCGACAAGGTGAAGGTCGGCGACCCGGTCGTCTTCGAGACCCGCGACGACTGGTACGTCTACAAGGTCTACGACATCCTCCCCGAGACCTCGAAGTACAACGTCAAGGTCCTCTCCCAGATCCCCAAGGAGTCCGGCAAGACCAAGCCGGGCCACTACATCACCCTGACGACGTGCACGCCGGTGTACACGAGCCGGTACCGGTATGTGGTGTGGGGGGAGCTGGTGCGGGTGCAGAAGGTGGACAGCGAGCGGACACCGCCGAAGGAGCTGCGGTGACTTGAGTGAGTTCCGGGAGCTCACTCGTCTAGCCTGACGAAGGCCCGAAGCCGCAACTACTCCTTGCGACTTCGGGCCCTTTCCCGTCACGTCGCGCTTACTCCAGGATCTTCAGCGGTTCCCCGGCGCTCCAGTCCTCCAGCGCCCCACGGTGTACGGCGGTGATCCCGGCTTCGGCGGCGATGTCCAGGGCCTCCGCTGTGAAGGGGCACGTCGCCACGTAGAGCGCCACGTCCGCGCTGTACAGGACCTTCGCCGCTCCGATGAACTTCTGGACGTCGGGGCTGGTGATATTGAGGTAGGGCGCGAACCTCTTGCACTGGACGACGAGGCGCCGTCCGTCGGCCGTGAGTCCGATGATGTCGACGCCCCGGTCGCCATGACCGCCCTGGACGACGACGTTGGTGCATCCGTCGCGGATCAGCAGCTTGGCGATGTGGCGCTCGAACGTGCGGCCGTTCATGGCGTCCATGGCGGCCATGACTCCGATGGCGGGGCGGTCGTCTCGGATCCCTTCGAGCCTCTTCAGCCGTGTGTGGTGCTGGTGGAGTCGCCGCTCGATGCGCTGGACTCCTGCCCGCAGGGCGATCAGCTCTTTGCGGTGCTCGCCCGATGTCTCGATCAGGGCGTTGAACATCGGCACGACGGTCTTGCCGAGGATGTGGGTGATGCGTTGGTCGATGCGGTCGTCGAGGGAGTCGGACTCCTTGTGGACGGGTTTATCCACAGGCTGTGTCCGAGCCAGGTACTCCATGTCGAGGAGGTAGACACGTACTTGACGTGCGACTTCGCTGTCACGGAGCAGCATGGCGACGTTGAGGACGGCTCGCCGGGAGAAGAGGGCGAGGGACCGGGTCCGTGACTGGATTCCACTGAGTTGCTTGAAGTCACTCAGTTGGGATCCGGTCAGGACCTGATAGCCGTTCGCTTTCAACTCCGTGCGGTGATCATGCACGAGTGCCCGGATGGCCTCCATCGTGACGTTGAAGTACGCCGCCACCATCGCCGTCGTCACATGCATCCCGTCCGGCAGCAGTGACAGTGCCTTCACCTTGTCAAGGGCATCGGTGCGGTCCAGCACGCTGCTGCGCAGGGTCTTCGACTCCAGCAGTGCCGATTCGTTGATCACGTTCTGCCCTTCCGTTCTCGGTGTGGCCGTATGGCCAGGGCGGAGACCCGATACCTCGCCCCACCCGTTCAACGACTCGCGACACGCGAAGATGTGATCGGCAAAGGCGCTGAAGTGCGATTCGAGACGAAGAATGACTGGTGCGTCTCCGGCGGAGCTGAACGGTTGACTGGGGCCCTCCGGAGGCCTCAGTGCTGCGGCTTCGGACCTTCTGGGCCCGCTGCGTGCAGGTGAGTTGTCGCTCTGTCCACAAGATCGACTTCGTTGTATCCTCCCTCGAGCGCCGAGGATCGGCGCCTTGATTTGAGGAGTACTGACATGGGCATGAATAAGTTGCTTGCTGCGGGGCTCGTGACTGGCACCGCGCTGGTGGCGGCCCTGGCCACTACGCCGGCTTCGGCGAACCCTGCTGCCGACTGCAGCAGTGGCCAAGTGTGTCTGTACTACAACTCCAGCGCGTACGGGTACGGCGCCGTCTACAAGCAGAGCGCCGATATCTCCGACTACGCGGGCTACACCTTCAAGGCGGGCAACAACGGCAGCGCGGGCGCCGGTCTGTCGGTCAAGAACCACGCGGCTGCCGTTGACAGCTGGTACAACGGCCTCTTCGTCATTTACTACAACAGCAACTATGGCTGCAGCGTGGAGTGCTTCCTCGTCGGCGCGAACAAGACGCTCGACCTTTCGTCCCAGATCAAGAACAACAACGCGTCGGGCCGGTTCGAAGGCTGAGTCGCGGATCTGGAGATCCGTCCGACGGTGGCAGCAGGGGTCTTCGGCCGGTCTGGTGTCGGCCGGAGAGCCCTGCGACGCTTGACGCCCCGAATCCACTTCATGCGCCCCCTGAACCGAAAGACCACGCTTGTGCCCAGCAGCCTCCGCGGCACCACCTTCTCGATCACTCTGGCGTTTTTTCTGGCTGGTTGCGCAGGTGCTGGCGGGGGCGCGAAAGCCGACGGCAAGCCCGATGACGCTCGGAACACAGCGATTGCCAGCCCGCCATCTGTGGTCAAGACGTACGTCTTCGACTCCGCACAGGACAAACCCCTGCCCCTTGATCAATATCTGATGAATTGGGAACAGCTGTCCGTGGTGGCGAAGGCCCAGGCGAAGATCGTCTCAGGTTGCATGGCCAGATTCGGTTTCAACTACTCTTTCCCGGTTTCGCTTCCGCCGCGCACCAGGGAAACTCCCGCCACGCGCATAGACGGTCGCTACGGTCCTCAGAACGCCACGTTGATGGCCAAGTGGGGCTACCACCCCGAGGGCGGAGTCCACGCCGACAAGTCCCAGTCGGCGATGCAACAACCGGATACGGCACCGGGTATCGAGACCGTGCTGCGGGGTACGTCCGACACCAGGAAGAAATTCGGCGCGGGCGGTCAGGTCATTCACGGCCAGAAGGTTCCTGATCACGGCTGTATCGGAGACGCGGCCAAGAAGCTGACCGGCAGCATCGACGACTCGCTCGTCGACCCGCAGATCGCCGTCGACCTCAAATTGCAGACGCTGATCGAGTCTCAGCGTGACCGCCGGACTGAGGCGGTGTTCTCCAAGTGGTCACTGTGCATGAAGGGCAAGGGTTTCAGCTACCCGAATCCGTTGGCGGCGGTGGGTGACACCGCGTGGGTGAAGACAGCCATGCCTACGGCGCATGAACTGCGGACCGCGACGGCCGACGCGGACTGCCGTCACAAGAACAACGTGGTTGGCGTCTGGTACGCCGTCGACCGGGCTTACCAGGAACAGGCCATCGCGGCGAACGCGGCGGTCATGGCCAAGGTCAAGGCAGGACTGACGTTCAAGGTGAAGGCTGCGAGGCAGACCCTGGCGGGCTGACCCGGTTCCAGATCGTGTGAGTGGGCCCCTGCCGCCAATTTCCCGGCAGGGGCCCATCCGTTGTCACGTGCGGAACGTCAGCCGGTGACACCGCCGAAGAAGTTGGTGCCGCCGTTGTTGCCGCCGTTGTTGTTGCCGTTGCCACTGCTCACCGTGGTGAGGGTGATCGTTGTGCTGCCGGGGTCGTTCACGCCGGTGTTGGGCTGCGGATCCTGGTTGGCGACGATCGCGTTGTCGCTGGAGTCGCCGTTGAACTGGATTTTCGTGAAACCGGCCGCCTGCAGGGCCTGCCTGGCTTGGCTCACGGTCTGGCCCCGCACCTCCGGCACGGCCGTCTGCTGCTGGGCCTTGCCGATCTGGATGTTCACCGTGGAGTTCTTGTCGACCTGCTTACCGGCCTGCGGGTCGGTCGAGACGACTTTGCCGACCAGGTTCGGGTCCGTGGTGTCGACCTCGGTGCAGGTGCCGATCAGGTTGTTGGCCGTCATCTGGGCCTTGGCTCCGTCGCAGGTCTGGCCGGCGACGTCGGGGACCGTGGACTTCTCCTCGGCCTTGGCGACCGTGAGGGTGATCGTGGAGCCCTTCTGGACTTCCGCGCCGAGGGCCGGATTCTGGTCCAGGACGGTGCCCGGGTCCTCACCGGACACCTGCTGCTTCGTCTTGACGACGAAGTTGTACTTGTCGCCCTCAAGCGTGGTCTTGGCGTCGTCGATGTTCTGGCCGACGACGCTCGGCACGACGACCTTCGGCGCGCCCGTGGAGACCACCAGGTTGACCGTGGAGTCCTTCTTGACCTCGGTCTTGTAGACCGGGTCCTGGTCGCAGATGCTGCCCTTGGGCTGGTTGTCGCAGGTCTTCTGGGTGAAGGCCAGCTTCAGGCCGATGTTGTCGGCCATCTGTGTGGCCGTCGCCTTGGTCTGCCCGATGAAGTTCGGCGTCTGGACCGTGTCGTTCCCGGCCCCGCCTCCGCCGAACGCCCACTTCCCGATCAGGATCGCGCCGACGAGCACCAGGATGCCCGCGATCACGAGCAGGATCGTGGAGGTGTTGTTCTTCTTCTGCTGGCGGCGGCGGTCCGGGCGTTCGTCGTAGCCGTAGCCGCCGTCGTCGGGGTTCATCGGGGGGAGCATGGTGGTGGCGCCGGCGTCGGAGCGCAGGGCCGTGGTCGGCATGTCGTCCGGGTAGCCGCCGTAGCCGACGGAGCCCATCGCCGCGGTGGCCGCGACGGGCTGGCCGTCCAGGCACGCCTCGATGTCGGCGCGCATCTCGTCGGCCGACTGGTAGCGGTAGTTCGGGTCCTTGACCAGGGCCTTGAGGACGATCGCGTCCATCTCCGGCGTGATCTCGGGGTCGAAGACCGAGGGGGGCTGGGGTTCCTCGCGGACGTGCTGGTAGGCGACCGCGACGGGAGAGTCGCCGACGAACGGCGGGCGTACCGTCAGCAGCTCGTACAGCAGGCAACCGGTCGAATAGAGGTCGGACCGCGCGTCGACCTGCTCGCCCTTGGCCTGCTCCGGGGAGAGGTACTGGGCGGTGCCGATGACGGCCGCGGTCTGGGTCATGGTCATGCCGGCGTCGCCCATCGCGCGGGCGATGCCGAAGTCCATGACCTTGACCTGGCCGTTGCGCGTCAGCATGACGTTCGCCGGTTTGATGTCCCGGTGGACGATGCCGCTGCGGTGGGCGTACTCCAGGCCCTGGAGGATGCCGATGGTCATCTCCATGGCACGCTCGGGCAGGAGCTTGCGGCCGGAGTGGAGGAGTTCGCGCAGCGTCGAGCCGTCCACGTACTCCATGACGATGTACGGGATCGAGACCCCGTCGATGTAGTCCTCGCCCGTGTCGTAGACCGCGACGATCGCGGGATGGTTGAGCGAGGCGGCCGACTGGGCCTCCCGGCGGAACCGGGCCTGGAAGGACGGGTCGCGCGCGAGGTCCGCGCGCAGCGTCTTCACCGCCACCGTGCGGCCGAGCCGCGTGTCATGCGCGAGGTAGACCTCCGCCATGCCACCACGGCCGAGCACGTGGCCCAGCTCGTACCGGCCGCCGAGGCGACGCGGCTCTTCCATAGTTCCCTACCAGCCCTCTCCGTCGGTCCCGACCGGCACGGTTGTGCGGCCGGAGGCTGCCGTCCGGGCCTACCGTACCCGGCTGTGTTTGTGTGACCTGGCCAAGCCCGTAACCCGATACCGGACCGGTATCGCAACGTGCACCGATGTGAAGGGGACGTGAGCGGGGTCACTTCTTGGAGTTGATGACTGCCTCCATCACGCTCTTCGCGATCGGGGCCGCGAGGCCGCCGCCGGAGATGTCGTCACGGTTGGCCTGATCGTCCTCGATCACGACGGCGACCGCGACCGGCTTGCTGCCGTCGGGGAGCTTGGCGTACGAGATGAACCAGGCGTAGGGGTTCGCGCTGTTCTCCACGCCGTGCTGGGCGGTACCGGTCTTGCCGCCGACGGTGACGCCGTTGATCTGCGCGTTCTTGCCCGTGCCGTCCTGGACGACGGTCTCCATCATGGACTGGAGGATCTGGGCGTTGGCGGAGCTGAGCGGCTGGCTCATCTCCTCGGGGTCGGTCTGCGAGATCGTGTCGAGGTTCGACGACTGAAGCTTGTCGATCATGTACGGCTTCATCAGCTTGCCGTCGTTGGCGACCGCGGAGGCGACCATGGCCATCTGGAGCGGGGTCGCGGCGGTGTTGAACTGGCCGATCGAGGACAGCGCGGTCTGCGACTGGTTCATGTTGTCGGAGAAGACCGAGGCGCTGGAGCGGACCGGGGTGAACTGCTCGGCGTCGAAGCCGAACTTCTTGGCCTCGGCGAGCATCTTGTCGTTGCCGAGGTCGGCGCCGATCTTGCCGAAGACGGTGTTGCAGGAGTAGCGCAGCGCGATCCGCATGGTCGCGTTCTTGCAGGGGATGCTGCCCTCGTTCTTCAGCTCGGTGGTGGTGCCGGGCATGACGTAGGGGAGCGGCGAGTTCGTGGCCTCGTCGGCCGACTTGTACAGCCCGTTCTCCAGCGCGGCCGCGGCGGTGACCACCTTGAAGGTGGAGCCCGGCGGGTAGGTCTCGCGCAGCGCCCGGTTCAGCATCGGGTCGTTCGGGTTGTATTTCTTCTGCAGCTTCTTCCAGGCCGCGGCGTCGGTGTCCGAGGTGCCGGCGAAGGCGGAGGGGTCGTACGACGGGTAGGAGGCGAGGGCCAGGATCTTGCCCGTGGAGGGCTCCAGGGCGACGACCGCGCCCTTGCCGCCCTGTGCCTTCAGGCCGTTGTACGCGGCCTTCTGCGCGGCCGCGCTGAGGGTGGTGACGACGTTGCCGCCCTGCTTCTGCTTGCCCGTGATCATGTCGAGGGTGTTGCGGAAGAAGAGCCGGTCGTCGTTGCCGGTGAGGATGCCGTCCTCGAGGCTCTCCAGCTGGTTGGCGCCGAAGGCCTGGGAGGCGTAGCCGGTGACCGGCGACCACATGGGGCCGTTCTTGTACGTGCGCTTGTACTTCAGGTCGTTGAGACCGGAGGGGCTGGACGCCGTGGAGCCGGTGATCGGGTTGCCGTCGACGATGATGTCGCCGCGCGGGGTGGAGTAGCGGGCGATCGTGACGCGGCGGTTGGCGGGGTCCTCGCGGAGGGTGTCGGCCTTGACGTACTGGAGCCAGTTGTCGCGCAGCAGGAGGGTGAGGACCAGGAGGCCGCAGAAGATAGCGATCCGGCGCAGGGGCTTGTTCATGAGGGGCGGACCACCTGGGTCATCTCGGCGTCGGGGTTGCTGGCGGGGGCCGGTGCCGGGCGGCGGGCGGTGTCGCTGATGCGGATCAGCACGCCGATGAGCGCCCAGTTGGCGATCACGGAGGAACCGCCGTACGCGAGGAACGGCATCGTCATACCGGTGAGCGGGATGAGCCCCATCACACCGCCGGCGACGACGAAGACCTGGAGGGCGAAGGCGCCGGAGAGGCCGACGGCGAGCAGCTTGCCGAACGGGTCGCGGGCGGCGAGCGAGGTGCGCAGACCGCGCTCGACGATCAGGCCGTAGATGAGCAGGATCGCCATCAGGCCGGCCAGGCCCAGCTCCTCGCCGAAGGTGGCGAGGATGAAGTCGGAGTTGGCGGCGAACCGGATCAGGTCGGAGTGGCCCTGGCCGAGGCCGGTGCCGAGGGTGCCGCCGGAGCCGAACGCCCACAGGGCCTGCATGGCCTGTTCGGAGTGGAGGATGCCGTCGTTGCTGCCCGTGCGGCTGAGCGTGTACTCACGCATGGGGTTCAGCCAGGCCTGCACACGGGTCTGGATGTGCGGTTCGAAGCTGGCCACGCCGACGGCGCCGGCCGCGGACATCAGCAGACCGAAGACGATCCAGCTGGTCCGCTCGGTGGCGACGTACAGCATGATGATGAACATTCCGAAGAACAGCAGCGAGGTACCGAGGTCGGTCTCGAACACCAGGATGAGGATCGAGATGAACCAGACGACCAGGATCGGGCCCAGGTCGCGGCCGCGCGGCAGGTAGAGGCCCATGAAGCGGCGGCTGGCGAGCGCGAGGGCGTCCCGCTTGACCATCAGGTAGCCGGCGAAGAACACCGCGAGGACGATCTTCGCGAACTCACCGGGCTGGATGGTGAAGCTGCCGACGTGGATCCAGATCTTGGCGCCGTACACGTTGGCGCCGAGGCCCGGGACCAGCGGGAGCAGCAGGAGGAAGAGCGCGGCCACCATGGAGATGTAGGTGTAGCGCTGGAGTGCTCTGTGGTCCTTGAGGAAGATCAGGACGACGATGAACAGCGCGATGCCCATCGCGGTGTACAGCAGCTGGTTGGTGGCCTTGCCGCCCGAGACGTGGATCGACTGGAGCAGCTTGGACTGGTCGAGTCTCCAGATGACGACCAGGCCGAGGCCGTTGAGGAGGGTGGCCAGCGGCAGCAGCAGCGGGTCCGCGTACGGGGCGAACTTGCGGACGGCGAGGTGGGCGACGCCGGCCAGCAGGCCGAGGCCCAGGCCGTAGCTCAGCAGTCCGGCGGGGACCTTGTCGTTGATGGCCAGGCCCACGTTGGCGTAGGCGAACACCGGGATGGCGACGGCGAACACCAGCAGCGCGAGCTCGGTGTTGCGCCGGCTCGGGGTGCCGATGGAGCCGATCGTGGACGTGTGGTTCGTCGACGTGTTGGTAGTACTGCTCATCGTGTGACGGGGCCTCTCACGGCTTGCCTATTGCTTACCGCACAGCGAGACGACCTTCTGCTCATCCTCCGAGAGGGTGGGGCCGGGGCTGGGGGTCGCTGAGGGGGACGGGGACGGTGACGCCGTGGCGGACGCCGACTTCGAAGGGCTTGGCGAGGCCTTGGACGTGAGAGAGGTCTTGGTGGTTCCCGTGGTGCCTCCGGCCTCGCCCTGGCCGGTCTTGGAGCTGGTCTTGGAGCTGGTCTTGGACTCGGCGGCGGTGCGCTCCGACTCCTTCTTGCAGGCGGAGGCCTGCACGGCCAGCTCCTGGACCTTGGACCGGGCGTCCTTGAGACCGCCCTCGGCGATGGTGGCCTTGACCTGCTTCTGCTGGTAGGGCGGCAGGTACTTGAGTTCGATCTCGGGGTGGTCGGTCTCCACCTTCGACAGCGACACCCAGGCCAGGTCCTGGCTGATGCCCTGGTACAGCGCGACGTGCTCGCCGTTGGCGCCGACGTAGTACTGGGTCTGCGTCCAGCGGTAGCCGCCGTACAGGCCCCCGCCGATGACGGCGAGGGCGAGCACGCTGTAGAAGGATCTCTTCAGCCATGTGCGCCCCTTGCGGGGCTTGACGAAGTCGTCGTCGGTGTAGTCGCCGAAGCTGCCGGCCGGGACGTAGCCGGTGGTGTCGCCGGAGCCGGGCGGGCCGAACTCGCCGCCGCCACCGTGCCGGGGGCCCTGGCGGCCGAGGCTGGCGGCGCGGCCCGCCGGGGTCTGCATGAACCCGTTGTCGTGCAGGTGCTGCTGGTTCTCGGCGACGGCGCCGACCACGACCGGCGTGTCGGAGAGCTGTCCGGCGAGGGTGTCGCCGGTGTCCAGGTCGAGGACGTCCGCGATGATGACGGTGATGTTGTCGGGGCCGCCGCCGCGCAGCGCGAGCTGGATCAGCTCCTGCACGGTCTCCTGCGGCCCCTGGTAGCTGGCGAGGGTCTCTTCCAGGGTCTGGTGGGAGACGACCCCGGAGAGCCCGTCGGAGCAGATGAGGTACCGGTCGCCGGCGCGCACCTCGCGGATCGACAGGTCCGGCTCGACGTGGTCGCCGCTGCCGAGCGCGCGCATGAGCAGCGAGCGCTGCGGGTGGGTGGTGGCTTCCTCTTCGGTGATGCGGCCCTCGTCGACGAGCCGCTGCACCCAGGTGTGGTCCTGGGTGATCTGGGTGAGCACGCCGTCGCGGAGCAGGTACGCGCGGGAGTCGCCGACGTGTACGAGGCCGAGGCGCTGTCCGGTCCACAGCAGGGCGGTGAGGGTGGTCCCCATGCCCTCCAGCTGCGGGTCCTCCTCCACCATGGCGCGCAGCTGGTCGTTGGCGCGCTGCACGGCGTGGCCGAGGGAGGTGAGGATGTCGGAGCCGGGCACGTCGTCGTCGAGCGTGACGAGGGTGGAGATCACCTCGGAGGAGGCCACCTCGCCGGCGGCCTGGCCGCCCATGCCGTCGGCGATGGCGAGCAGGCGGGGACCGGCGTAACCGGAGTCCTCGTTGCCCTCCCGGATCATGCCTTTGTGCGATCCGGCGGCGAAGCGCAGTGACAGACTCATGCGCACCTCGCCCGTCGGCTCCGGGTACATCCGCACGGTGCCCACCCTCCGGTCGGGAGCGCGCCGGGGACCGGCGTCCGGTCCGCCGCTGCGTGCTCGCTCCGCTCGCGCCTATCCATGATGTAGCACTACTTCCGCAGCTCGATGACGGTTTTGCCGATGCGGATCGGCGCGCCCAGCGGGATCGGCGTGGGAGTCGTCAGCCGGGACCGGTCCAGGTAGGTGCCGTTGGTCGAGCCGAGGTCCTCGACGATCCACTGGCCGTCGCGGTCCGGGTAGATCCTGGCATGACGGCTGGAGGCGTAGTCGTCGTCCAGCACGATCGTCGAGTCGTGGGCGCGGCCGAGGGTGATGGTCTGGCCCTGGAGGGCGACCGTCGTACCGGTGAGGGTGCCCTCGGAGACGACCAGCTTGGTGGGGGCGTTGCGGCGGCGGCCGCCGGCGGCGGGCTGCTGGCCGCGCTGCTGCGGGGGCGCGGCCTGCTGGCGGGCGGCGGGCTGCTGGCGGCGGCCTTCGTCCCTTCGCGATCCGCGCTGGGTGACGCGCGTACCGAACAGGTCGCTGCGGATGACCTGCACGGCCACGATCACGAACAGCCACAGTACGGCCAGGAAACCCAGCCGCATGACCGTGAGGGTCAGCTCTGACATTGCCCCCGCTTCACCCTTCGGCTTGCCGGTAAATGATGGTGGTGCTGCCCACGACGATCCGCGAGCCGTCGCGGAGCGTAGCGCGGGTGGTGTGCTGCCCGTCCACCACGATGCCGTTGGTGGACCCGAGATCCTGGATCGTCGAGGGCGAACCGGTCCGGATCTCGCAGTGCCGGCGGGACACGCCGGGGTCGTCGATCCGCACGTCGGCCTCGGTGCTGCGGCCCAGCACCAGCGTCGCGCGGGAGATCTGGTGGCGGGCGCCGTTGATCTCGATCCAGTAGCGGGTGCGGGAGCCGGGCACGGGGGCGCCGACGGGGCCCGAGGGCGGCCGCTGGGCGGCCGGCTGGGCCGGCTGCGGGTAGCCGTAGCCGCCGGGGCGGGCGCCGGGCGGCGGGGCGCTCGGCATCGGCGGCGCGGCCGCGCTCTGCGGCGGGTAGCCGTAGCCGCCCGGACGCTGCGGGGCGCCGCTCGCGGGGGCACGCTCGGGGGCCTGCTGGTTGCTGGAGGAGGCGAGCGTACGGCTGCGCACCCGGTACAGGCCGGTGTCGAGGTCCTCGGCCTTCTCCAGGTTGACCTTGATCGGCCCCATGAAGGTGTAGCGCTGCTGCTTGGCGTAGTCGCGGACCATCCCGGCCAGCTCGTCGCCGAGCTGTCCGGAGTAGGGGCTGAGCCGCTCGAAGTCGGGCGCGCTCAGCTCCACGATGAAGTCATTGGGTACGACGGTGCGGTCCCGGTTCCAGATGGTCGCGTTGTTGTCGCACTCGCGCTGTAGCGCGCCGGCGATCTCCACGGGCTGGACCTCGGACTTGAACACCTTGGCGAAGGTGCCGTTGACCAGACCTTCGAGACGCTGCTCGAACTTCTTCAGGACTCCCACAGGGCACCTCCTCTGTCGCCTTGCCCGTACTGCCTGCCGTTGCCGTTGCCGTTACCGCTCACTGATCGTATCTACGCGCCCGGCAAACAGCCGGTTCCCCCAGCGGCCCCCCTTCGAACTCCTCGGCGTGCTTCTCCCGGCCGGGATCGGCACTCCTTCTGCCATGGATCGTAGAGGTGGCCCACGACCAGTGTCCCGCACCTGACTGTGGACCCGATCCGTCTCCTGGACAGATGGGCTCTACCGGTACGAGGTTGATACGTGATGGCCGACTGCTCGGTACGTGATCGCCAGGTGAGCGCTGCCCCGCGACAAGGGATGTGAACCCACCCGGCCCCACGTGCTAATGTTCTCGATGTCGGAAGGCGCCACCCCAAGGGAAACAAGGGGTCGAAGCCGGAAGACACACCCAATGCGCGGGTGGCGGAATAGGCAGACGCGCTGGATTCAGGTTCCAGTGCCCGCAAGGGCGTGGGGGTTCAACTCCCCCCTCGCGCACAGAGATGAACCGACGAATCGGGTCTCTGCCGGTGACGGAAGTCACCGCAGGGGCCCGCTTCTCGTTGTCCGGCGATCGTGCAGTGGCTGTCCGGCGGCTGTGAGGCATCGCACAGCATTGTCGGCACCTGCCAAAGGCCCTGCTCGTGAGCTATCTCACGGGCGGGGCCTGTCTTTTGCGGTGCCGCGGTGCGCGGTGCCGCAGTGCTGTGGCGCGCGGTGCTGCGGTGCTCGGGACCGGATTGATCTACGCCGCCGGGGCCAGGTGCCTCGTCGGGGTCGAGCCCGCGGATTCGATGCCCCCGGTGAGGGGGTTCTTGGCGTAGCCGTTGTCAGCCCTCGACGCGGTTGCGGAGTCCGGAAGCGGACCTTCTGTCACGCCGGGCCGCCGTACGCGAAGAGGGGCCCGTCCTCGCCCGCTCGGAAAAATCTTGCCCGCAGATATGGACGGCACGTTCATTACTTGCTTATATGTACGCGTCGTTCATTTGATGGACCGGGAGGAGAACAACCATGAGCAGCCCCATCACCCACCGCGTCGCGCTGGTCACCGGCGGCTCGGGCGGCATCGGCCGGGCCGTGGCCGAGCGGCTCGCCCAGGACGGCCTCGCGGTCGCCGTGCAGTACGCGGGCAACAAGGCCAGGGCCGAGGAAACCGTGTCCGCGATCACCGCGGCCGGTGGCAGGGCCCTGGCGGTGGGAGGCGATGTCGCTGACGAGAGTGCGATGAGCGCGGCGTTCGACGCGGTCGAGGCGGCCTTCGGCGGCGTCGACGTGGTCGTGAACACCGCCGGCATCATGATCCTGGGCCCGGTCGCGACGTTCGACCTCGCCGACCTGGACCGGATGCACCGCACGAACATCCGCGGCACTTTCGTCGTCTCCCAGCAGGCGGCGCGGAAGGTCCGCCCGGGTGGCGCGATCGTCAACTTCTCGACCTCGGTGGTCCGCACCCAGCTGCCCGCCTACGGCGCCTACGTCGCCAGCAAGGCCGCGGTCGAGGGCCTGACCCTCACCCTGGCCCGTGAGTTGCGCGGCCGGGACGTCACCGTCAACGCCGTCGCCCCCGGCCCCACCGCCACACCGCTGTTCCTGGACGGCAAGGACGACGCCGCCATCGCGAACTTCGCCAAGGCGACCCCGCTGGAGCGTCTGGGCCGGCCCGAGGACATCGCCGAGGTCGTCTCGTTCCTCGCCGGCCCCGCGCGCTGGGTCAACGGACAGATCCTCTACGCCAACGGAGGCCTCGCCTGACAGGGCCGCCCCCGCACCGTCCCGCCTCGCCGCCCCCGCTGCCCCCGCTGAAAGGAACCACGTCCATGTCCACCACCGGCAACGTCGTCGTCATCACCGGCGCCTCCAGCGGTTTCGGGGCGCTGACCGCCCGCGCGCTGGCCGACGCCGGCCACACGGTCTACGCCGGCATGCGCGAGACCACCGGCCGCAACGCGCCCCAGGTCCGGGCCGCCGCCGACCACGCCCACGAGCACGACGTCGATCTGCGCTCCATCGAGCTCGATGTGAATTCCCAGGACTCGGTCGACACCGCCGTCGCGAGGATCGAGGCAGCGCACGGCCGGATCGATGTGCTGATCCACAACGCCGGGCACATGGTGACTGGGCCGGCCGAGGCGTTCACCCCCGACCAGCTCGCCGAGCTCTACGACGTGAACGTGCTGTCGACCCAGCGCGTCAACCGCGCCGCGCTGCCGGGCATGCGCAGGCGTGGACAGGGACTGGTGGTCTGGGTCTCCAGCACCAGCGTCAAGGGCGGCACCCCGCCCTACCTCGCCCCCTATTTCGCCGCCAAGGCCGGCATGGACTCCCTCGCGGTGTCCTACGCCGGCGAACTCGCCCGCTGGGGCGTGGAGACCTCGATCATCGTTCCCGGCTCGTTCACCAGCGGCACCAACCACTTCGCCCACTCCGGCCGCCCCGATGACACCACCGTCGAGGCCGAGTACGAGACCAGGTACGCCGGCCTGATGGATCAGGTGGCGGCCAAGCTCGCCGCTCTCGCCCCCAAGGGCGCGTCCGCGTCGCTGGTCTCCGACGAGATCGCCCGCATCATCGCCCTGCCCGCCGGAGAGCGTCCCTTCCGCGTCCACATCGACCCCGCCGACGACGGATCCGAGGAGGTCTCCGAGGTCGCTGACCGCATCCGCCGTGAGTTCCTCACCCGCATCGACCTCGCCGACCTGCTCACCGTCCAGCGCTGACACCCCGGGCCCGGGACGGGCGAGGGACGTCAGCCCATCCCCGTCCCGGTTCCCCGCACCACCGAGGCAATCACCATGACCGCCATCGAAATCCCGGCCGCCGTCCAGACGTTCATCGAGGCGACCAACCGCGGCGACGCCGAGGCGTTCGCCGCCGCGTTCACCCACGACGCGTACCTCGACGACTGGGGCCGCGTGTACCGCGGCCGCGACGGCGTGCGCGCCTGGGACCGCACCGACAACATCGGCGTCCAGGCACACTTCGAGCTGAACGCGATCGAGCCCGGCCCGGCCTCGTACACGTCCTCGCACACGTCCTCGCACACCTGTGTCGCGACCCTGACAGTGACCGGCAACGGTCACAACGGCACCGGCGCCATGACCTTCGGCCTGCGCGACGGGCTGATCGCGAGCCTGCGGATCACGCCGTGAAACCGGCCGCGAGGGGAACTGGCATCATTCCCGGCAACCGAGCAGGAGCACACGTGGCGAACAAGGCGAACGGCCCGGCTGCCAAGGAAGGCAACGCCCGCGGACGAGGGCGCCGCCCCGCGGACGAGGTCCGAGCAGACGTCCTGCGCACCGCCGGCGAGCTGCTGCTCACCGAAGGCATCGCCGACCTCACCTTCGAACGCATCGCCAGGGCATCGGGCGTCAGCAAGACCACCCTCTACAAGTGGTGGCCCTCCAAAGGAGCGCTGGCCCTGGACGGCTACTTCCACGCCGTCGAGCAGACGCTCGCCTTCCCCGACACCGGAGACATCCGCGCCGACCTGCTCACCCAACTCCGTGCCTTCGCCGATGTGATGACCCACACCCCGGGCGGGCGCGTACTGACCGAGCTGATCGGCGAGTCACAGACCGACGAGGACCTGGCCACCGCCTACCGGAAGCTGTACTCCTCGCACCGGCGGCGGCTGGCCGCGGAGCGCCTCCACCGGGCTCAGGAAGTCGGCCAGATCCGCACCGGCATCGACGTGCAGGTCCTCGTCGACCAGCTCTGGGGCGCCGTGTACCACCGACTGCTCATCCCCGACGAACCTGTCACCGACGACTTCGTCGTCGCGCTCGTGAACAACCTTCTGGACGGAGTCCGCCCGAACCCGGAGTAGGGCCGCGGTGAACGCGGTGGTTCCGGCGACGGTCAGGGCTTGAGGAGGGCTTTGATCGCGCGGCGCTCGTCCATCGCCCTGTAGCCCTCGGCGACCTGGTCCAGGGGGAGGGTGAGGTCGAAGACCTTGCCGGGGTTGATGCGGCCGGACAGCACGCGGTCGACGAGGTCGGGGAGGAAGCGGCGGACGGGGGCGGGGCCGCCGCGCAGGCCGACCTGGGAGAAGAACAGTTCCTGGCCGTCGACGGCGACCTCGTGCGGAACGCCGACGAAGCCGACGTTGCCGCCGGGGCGGGCGGAGTGCAGGGCCTGCCGCATGGACTCGGCGGTGCCGACGCACTCCAGCACGCTGTCGGCGCCGATGCCGCCGGTCAGCTCCTTGATCCGGGCGACGCCGTCCTCGCCGCGCTCGCTGACGATGTCGGTCGCGCCGAACTCGGCGGCCAGCTTCTGCCGGGACTCGTGGCGGCTCATCGCGATGATCCGCTCGGCGCCGAGCTCCTTCGCGGCGATGACCCCGCACAGGCCGACCGCGCCGTCCCCGACCACGACGGCCGTCGAACCCGGCTTGACCTCGGCGGCGAGGGCGGCGTACCAGCCGGTGCCCATCACGTCGGAGACGGCGAGCAGGCTGGGCACGAGGTCGCCCGACGGGTGCTCGTCGGTGGCGACCAGGGTGCCGTGGGCGTTGGGGATGCGGACGTAGTCGGCCTGGCAGGTGCTCATGAACTCCCGGTGCAGACAGCTCGACTGCCAGCCGTTGCGGCAGTTCGCGCAGGTGTTGTCCGAGGTGGCGAAGGAGCCGACCACGAACTGGCCCGGCTTGACGTGGGTGACCTCGGCGCCGACCTCCTCGACGATGCCGACGTATTCGTGTCCCATCGGGTGCGGGGCGCCGATGGGCTCCAGGCCGCGGTACGGCCACAGGTCCGAGCCGCACACGCAGGTGGCGACCGTGCGGATGACCGCGTCGGTGGGGCGGCTGATCTTCGGGTCGTCCAGGGTCTCGAAGCGCACGTCGCCGGGGGCGTGGATGACTGCTCCGCGCATGATCGTGTTCCTTCGCTGCGGGGGTGGGGATGCCGCGGCCGACGTCGTCGGTCACGGCTGCTCACGATCGAGGCTCACATGGGAGGTCAGGCACGAAAAGCGGAGGAATCCATCCGGGGAGGGGAACATCCTGGGAAGAATTCCTCCCCCCTTCCCTCCCCCTTCCTCTCCTGTGATCGGTGTCATGCTGGGCGGCATGACCAGCGATGTCCCCCTCAACGAGCTGGGAGAGTTCCTCAGGAAGCGTCGCTCGGAGCTGAGCCCCCGCGCGGTCGGACTGCCCGAGACCGGCAAGCCCCGCCGGGTGGCGGGACTGCGCCGTGAGGAGGTCGCCCAGCTCGCCGCCATCAGCACCGACTACTACACCCGCCTCGAACAGGGCCGCATGCAGGCGTCCGCGCCCGTGCTGGACGTCCTCGCCCGGGTGCTCCACCTGGACGACGACGAACGCGGCTACCTCTTCCAGCTCGCCGGCAAGCCCAGCACCCGCACCCGGCGGCGCGGTCGGCAGCAGGTCCAGCCGCAGTTGCAGCGGGTGCTGGACGACCTGACCGCGACCCCGGCCGTCGTGCAGGGCCGCCGTGGGGACGTCCTGGCGTGGAACGCCCTGGCCGCCGCGCTGGTCACCGACTTCTCCCGGCTCCCGGAGAAGCACCGCAACTACCCCCGGATCCAGTTCACCGACCCGGCCATGCGCACCCTCTACGCCGACTGGGAGAACTCCGCGAAGATCTCCGTGGCGCAGCTGCGCATGGAGGCCGCGAAATACCCCGACGATCCCCGCCTGATCGAGCTGGTCGGTGAACTGTCGCTGCGGGACAAGCAGTTCGCCCAGTGGTGGGGCGACCACCGTGTCGCGGGCCGCACGGTGGGCACCAAGACCCTCAACCACCCGGTCGTCGGCGAACTCGTCCTGGACTGGGACACGTTGACCGCGAACACCGACCCGGACCAGCACCTCACGGTCTGGACCGCGGCCCCCGGCTCCGCCACGCACGACCGCCTGCGCATCCTCGCCTCCTGGGCCGCCGGCCGGCACCTGCCGGCGTCGCAGCCGCCGAGCTGACGGCGCCGGGGGCCACCAGCCCTCGATCCAACGCTCTGACCGGCACGAACCTGCGCGAAACACCAAGGAATCGATCATGGAACTGTTGCCGAAGCCGCCGACGACGAAGCTGCCCGGGAAGTGGTTCACCGGGGACGCGTGGGCGGATGTGATCTACCGTGGCGAGGAGCCGTCCCGGACCCGTGCCAACGCGGTGCGCTTCGCGCCCGGTGCCCGCACCGCCTGGCACTCCCACGGCCTGGGCCAGACCCTGTACATCGTCGAGGGCATCGCCCTGATCCAGTCCCGCGGCGGCGACATCCTCGAAGCCCACCCCGGTGACGTGGTCTGGACTCCGCCGGGCGAGGAGCACTGGCACGGCGCGGCCCCGGACCACTTCATGGTCCACATCGCGATGTGGGAGACCGACGAGGTCGACTGGCTCGACCACGTCACCGAGGCCGAGTACGCCGGCCCTCGCCACAGCAGCCGCATCACTCGCGGCGCCTGACCCGCACGCCGTACCCGCGGCGTCCGGACGGTCCCTGCCGCGCCGTCCACCAGGCCGTCCACCCCGTCCGGCACCTCGGCACGGGCCCGGGCAGCCGGGGAGAGGGGAGGATCTCTGCTCCGGCAGCGGAGACCCCCGGGGAAACCCAGGCAGAACGCGCTACGGGGTGGTGGCGCTGCCGGACGCCGTCAGGTTCTGGTCCGCGGCCCAGGACGCCAGGAGCCGCAGTCCGTCGTGGGACGGGGAGCCGGGCGGGGCGGTCCACACGATGATGTGCTGGTCGGGTTCGGCGGTGCAGGCCAGGGTGTGCCAGTCGAGGGTGAGGTCACCGACGACGGGATGGCGCAGCCGCTTGCTGCCCGCCGTCCGCAGGGCGACGTCGTGGGCGGCCCACCACTGCCGGAACTGGCCGTCCCGAGCCGAGAGTTCACCGACCAGGGCGGTGAGCCGCGGGTCGTCCGGGTAGCGGGCGTTCTCCATGCGCAACTGCGCGACGGCCAGCCGGGTGACCTCTTCCCAGTCCGCGTACAGCCGGCGCATGGCGGGGTCGGTGATCAGCAGCCGGACGTAGAGCCGCTCCGGCTCCGGGATCCGTCCGAAGTCGGCGAACAGGGCGGCTGCCAGCCGGTTCCAGCCCACGACCTCGGTGCGGCGGCCGATCACGAAGGCAGGCGTGGTGGTGAGATCGTCGAGCATGCGCTGCACCTGGGGATTCATCTGCTGCCGCTCGCCGGCGCGGGGTGGCAGGTTCTTGCCCGCGAGTTCGAAGAGATAGGCGCGCTGGTCGTCGTTCAGGCGGAGCACCCGCGCGAGTTCGGCCAGCAGCGGAGCCGACGGCTGGAGGCGGCCCTGCTCGATCCGGGTGTAGTAGTCGGTGCTGACGACGGCCAGCACGGCGACCTCCTCGCGGCGCAGGCCCGGTACCCGCCGCTGCTGACCGCTGTCGGGAAGGCCCAGCTCGGCGGGGTTGAGCTCGGCACGGCGAGCCTTGAGGAACTCCCCGAGTTCGTTCAGATGCGGGTCCCTGCTCATGCTCGACAGCGTCGCACGGAATCGCGGGCCGTGAGAGGGGAGGGTTTCCTCCCTGGACAAATCCCCGCAACGCACTCCGGTGGCCCTGGGGCCGCGGTCCCAGGGCCACCGGGAGTCAGCGGCGTCGGGCCACCGTTCAGCGGACGCGGGTCCACTTCCCGTGGAGCTGGACGAACCGGCCGCCGATGACGGAGCTGGCCATGCAGGTCCCCTCGGTGTAGTCCTCGATGTGCGTGACGTGGTCACCGGCGTCGGGCTCGGTCCAGCGCACGACGTACAGACCGTCGCGGAGCCGGGTGGCGGTGTACTCCATCGTCTGCTTCCGGCCCTTGAGGGCACCGCCCGTCACCTCGAAGCTGACCTGGGCCGCCGAGTCGAAGGTGATCTCCACCGTGAAGTGGCCGAGCGGGGTGTCCGGACCGAGGTCCGCCAGCCAGGTCTGTCCGACGCTGGGAAGGGGCGCGTTGCTGTCCATCGGTACTGCCTCTTTCTCTTTCTCTCGTTGCTCTCCGCGACGGCTCCGGGCGCGTTGCTCTCCGCGACGGCTCCGGGCGTTTCTCAGACCGCGAGGGCGGTGCGGCCGGCGCGGAAGAACGCGGTCTGGCGCGCGACGCGGGCGCCGAGGCCCTCGGCGGTGGCGATGTCGGACCTGTGGACGGCCTCCGGGCCGGCATCGACCGGGGTCTGGGCGCCGGCGCCGACGAAGTAGCCGAGGCGGTTGACGTCGTCCTCGCTGCCCTCGGTGGAGGCCCAGCCCGGCTGCACGCCGAGGCTGACCCAGTGCATGCCGTGCTGGGCGGCCATCGTGAAGAAGTAGCCGAGGGTGGAGGACTTGTCGCCGTTCTTGGCACCGGAGTTGGTGAAACCGGCGGCGATCTTGTCGGCCCATGTCTGCGTGTACCAGCGCTTGCTGCTCGCCTCGGCGAAGGCGTGGAAGGCGGCAGACGCCGTGCCCATGTAGGTGGGCGCGCCGAAGATGATCGCGTCGGCGGCGTCCAGCTGCGCCCACTGCTCCTCGCTGATCGCGTCCACGGCGATGGAGATCACCTGGGCGCCCGCTTCAGCCGCGCCGCGAGCCACGGCCTCGGCGAGGACGGCGGTGTGGCCGTACCCGGAATGGAAAGCGACGGCGACGGTGGGACGGTCGGAACCGGACATGCTGGTGGTGCTCCTCGGAAGGGGTCTCGGGGGGTATGGCTGCCAGCCTGGCACCGGGAAAGCCCGCTGTGAGGGGGGAGAAACGTGCCCCCGTACGGGATCGTCCGAGGTGAACGGCCATGCCGTCCCTCGTGAAGCCGAAGAGCGCGGCCAGTGGGCCGGCCCGCAACGGCGGGAGGGCGATGGCGTGGCTGTCGGCGGCCAGGGGTCGATGAGCATGTGGATGCCCTCGCCGGCCTTCAGACCGGCCTGGACCTCACCGCGCTGATCGATGTGATCAACGCCAGCAGTGGTGGCAGTGCCGGCTGCGTTCCCTCGGCAGGGACATCACCCCGGAACTGGCCGAGCACGTGCACCCGCTGATGGAGAAGGAGATGCGCCACTTCGCCGACGTGGTGCGCGCCGGCGGCGCGGGCGACCCCGCCGAGGTGCTCCGGCGCGGTCTGGCGGGCGCCGCGGGCCTGGTCGGTACCGCGGGCCTGGTCGGTACCGCCCGCATGGCCGCCCGCGCCCGGCCGGCCGCGGTGGGCGCGGTGGGCGCGGGAGATGCCGCGTGACCTGCATGCTCCCCCCGGCCACCCCGAAGTTATCCACAGGGTCTGACGGGCTTCGGCCCCCACCTGTACCGTCTCCACGAGTTGATGTTCGTGCGCGTGCGTGCGTGGAGTACGGGGGAGGCGGTCGACGTGACCGGACCGGAAGAGCTGACGACGCCGGGCGGGCGCAAGCTGCCCGCGCCCAGGGGCTTTGCGCAGTGGCCCTCGGAGGGCTCCCCCAAGGAGGAGGGCAAGGCGCTGCGTTCGGCGGTCCCGCGCCGCAGCCACGCCGCCCTGGACCTGGACGGCTCCCGCCCGGACGCGGTCCGCGCGGTCGAGGAGTCCAACCGGGACCGCATCCCCGAACTGGTCCCGATAAGGGTCGGCAGGATGGCGGCCGGCCCCTTCGCGTTCCTGCGCGGCTCGGCCGGCCTGATGGCGCACGACCTGGCCCGCACCCCGATGACCAGGATCGCCACCCAGATCTGTGGCGACGCCCACGCGGCCAACTTCGGCCTGTACGGGGACCCGAAGGGCGACCTCGTCATCGACCTGAACGACTTCGACGAGACGGTGCTCGGCCCCTGGGAGTGGGACCTCAAGCGGCTCGCCGCCTCCCTGGTGCTGGCCGGCCGGGAGGCGGGCGCCGACGAGGACACCTGCCGCAAGGCCGCGGGCGACGCGGCCGGTGCCTACCGCCACACCATGCGCCTGCTGGCCAGACTCCCGGTGCTGGACGCGTGGAACGCGATCGCCGACGAGGAACTGGTCTCGCACTCCGACGCCCACGACATGATCGGCACCCTGCGCCGGGTCTCGGAGAAGGCCCGCGCCAACACCAGCGGCCGGTTCGCGGCCCGCTCCACCGAGCCCACCGCGGACGGCGGCCGCCGCTTCGTCGACGCCGCCCCGGTGCTGCGCCGGGTCCCGGACGCGGAGGCGGAGGCGGTCACCGCGGCCCTGGAGCACTACGTCACCACAGTCTCCGAGGACCGCCACCCGCTGCTCGCCCGGCACACCCCGCACGACGTCGCCTTCCGGATCGTCGGCACCGGCAGCGTCGGCACCCGGTCCTACGTCGTCCTCCTCCTCGACCACCGCGGCGAGCCGCTGATCCTCCAGGTCAAGGAGGCCCGCCCGTCCGCGCTCGTCCCCCATCTCGCCACGGCCGGCTTCGAGACGCCGGCCGTCGGCCACGAGGGCCGCCGGGTGGTCCTCGGCCAGAAGCGGATGCAGGTGGTCAGCGACATCCTGCTCGGCTGGACCACGGTGGACGGCCGCCCCTACCAGGTCCGCCAGTTCCGCAACCGCAAGGGCAGCGTCGACCCGGCCGCCCTGGCCCCCGACCAGATCGACGACTACGGCAGGATGACCGGCGCCCTGCTGGCCCGCGCCCACTCCCACAGCGCCGACCCGCGCCTGATCGCCGGCTACTGCGGAAAGAACGAGGAACTGGACGAGGCGATCGCCGCGTTCGCGGTGGCCTACGCCGACCGCACGGAGGCGGACCACGCGGAACTGGCGGCCGCGGTGCGGGCGGGCCGGATAGCCGCGGAGCTCGGGGTGTGACCCGCGTGAACTCCGCGCTCCGGTCTCCGGCTCCCGGCCTTCGGCTCCCGGCCTTCGGACTTCGGACTTCGGCTCCCGGCCTTCGGACTTCGGCTCCCGGCCTCCGGCTCCCGGCCTCCGGTCCCGGACTTTCGGAGAGGTGCGGTCATTGGTCGAGGCCTGCCCCGATCTGGTCGCCGAGTGGGTCCCGGCCACCGTCGGCGGCGACAGGCCCTAGGCTGGTCGGGTGACGACCCCGGAAGCTGAGCAGTCCCAGGCACCGCGGCCCGAGGAACGGCTGGAGCGGGCCGTGCGGGCCGCCGAGCAGGCGTTGATCGAGTACGAGATCGCGGTCGAGACCTTCCGCGTCGAGGTGGAGAACTTCTCCCGCCTGCACGAACAGAAGCTCGGCCCCCTCTACCTACGCATCGAAGAACTGGACGCGCGGATCGCCGAGGCCAAGGCCGCCCGCACCGGCGACCCCGAGGACATCCGCGCCGCCGAGGAGGCCCGGGCCCGGGTGCTTCCCATCCCCGGCGTCGAGGAGCTGATGCACGGCTGGATGGACGGCAACGGCCTGTTCCCGGAGGCCGTCGCGATGCTCACCGAGCAGGAGGTCCGGCCTCCGCAGCGGGTTCGTCCCAGCGAGGAGGCCCGCCGGCTCTACCGTGAGCTGGCCCGCAAGGCCCACCCCGACCTGGTGCAGGACGAGGCCGAGCAGGAGCGGCGCGAGGAGTTCCTCAGCCGGGTCAACGCGGCCTACGCCCGCGGCGACGAGGCGCTGCTGCGGGAGCTGGCCGAGGAGTGGGCGGCCGGCCCGGTCCCGCCGGAGCGCAGGCCGAGCCGTGCGGAGGAGCTCTACGCCCGCCTGGAATGGCTCTCCGAGCGCAAGGAACTGCTCGCCCTGGTCGCCAAGGAACTGGAGAACGGCCCCATCGCCGGCCTCCTCCGGCTGGCCCCGGACGACCCCGACGGCCTCCTCGACGAGATCGCCGGGCGGCTCCAGCAGGACGTCACCGAACGCGAGGCGGAACTGGCGGCCCTGCTGACCCAGGAGTAGCGCTCCGCCCCGTCGGGTAGCGTCGGGGACATGAACTTCGCAGCACGTGTGCCCACGGTCGGGGTCGAGGACCTCAAGGACGGCGATTTCCTGCTGGACGTCCGCGAGGACGACGAGTGGCAGGCGGGTCACGCCGCCGGCGCCCTGCACATCCCGATCAGCGAGTTCGTGGCCCGCTACGGCGAGTTCACCGAGGCGGCACCCCAGGATGCCCGCGTCCACGTCATCTGCCGCTCCGGCGGCCGTTCGGCCCAGGTCACGATGTACCTGGTCCAGCAGGGCATCGACGCGGTGAACGTGGACGGCGGCATGCAGGTGTGGCAGGCAGCGGGCCGCGAAGTCGTCACGGACGGGGAAGAACCGGGCTTCGTCATCTGAGGGGCCGGATCAGGAGCACACCGGGGCGCCCCGTAAGGGGCGCTGGGCTGTGCTCGATGTGCGGCTTGCGCCGCGCGGGCGCGACCAGCCCCCGCCGACCCGCAGACCGCCTACGACCGGGCGCCCCCTGCTCCGGCATCCCCTATCCCAGGGGATGCGCGGCCAGCAGATCCCCCAGCGCCTCCTCATGGACCCCGGCTCCCCCGAGGGCCAGCTCGATCTGCTTCGCCCAGGCGTGGTACCGGTGCAGCACATACTCGGTGTCGGCCCCGAACCCGCCGTGCAGATGCTGCGCGGTCTGCACCACCCGCCGCACCCCCTCGGCCGCCCACACCTTCGCCACCGCCACATCCCCGGCCGCCGGCAGCGCCCCGGCCGCCCCCGACGCGATCCGCCACGCCGCCTGCCACAGCGTCGCCTCCATGGCCCGCAGGTCGATGTACCGGTCGGCGGCCTGCACGGCGACCGCCTGGAAGGTGGCGATCGGATGTCCGAACTGCTCCCGCTTCCCCGCGTACTCGCTGGTCAACCGCAGCACCCGCTCACCCACCCCGAGGGCCAGCGCACACGTCCCGGTCACCAGCAGCTCCCGCAGCCACTCCCAGGCCCCCTCCGCCACCACCGCGTCCCGCCCGGCGACCCGCGCCGACTCCAGCCGCAGCTCCCCGAACCGTTCCCCGCTGGTCGACACCTGCTCGGCGACCGCGAGCCCGGCCGTGGCCCCCTCGCCTCCCGGCGCCACCAGCGCCAGCACGCTCCGGTCCGCCTCCGTGCGCGCCGGTACGACGACGAGATCGGCGTCGTACACCCACGGCACCGCCGTCTGCACCCCGTCCAGCACCCAGCCGTCACCGTCCCGCCGGGCGGTCACCGCCAGCTCCGCCGGGTCGTGCCCGGTGCGCCCGCTCGCGGCGACGGTCAGCACCAGCTCGCCCCGCCCCGCCCGCGCCGCCAGCCGGTCCCGCAACTCCGCCGCCCCATACCTCTGTACGGCCGCCAGAGCCGCGCTGTGCTCCAGCAACGGCACCCTGGCCAGCACCTTCGCCGACTCCCGCAGCACCAGGCACAGCGCGATGGCGTCCAGACCGGCCCCGCCGTACTCCTCGCCCAGCAGCAGACTCAGCAGATCCGCGCCCGCCAGCCTGTCCCACAGTTCCCGGTCGAAGCCCTCGGCCACGGCACCGGTGGTCAGCGCCGGGCTCGGCACCGCGTCCGGCGCCACCCCCGCGAACACCCCGCGCGCCGCCTCGGCCGCCGCCAACTGCTCCTCGCTGAAGGTGAAGTCCACGGTCCTGTCCTCCCGGCGGGTCCCGCTGATCTGACGGTCCGTCAAGATAGAACAGGTTCTAGAAGAAGGGAACCTGAAAACCCCTGCGATCACCAGCTCCCCCCGTCGTAGGCTGACGGCCGCTGTCCGCCGATGGGGGACGGACACACAAGGGAGGACACATGGGGATCCGCAGCCTGACCCGGACCGAGGCCGAACGCCGGGCCGCACTGATCACGGTCGAGCGGTACGACGTCGACATCGACCTCACGGCCCTGCCCGCCGGGCCGGAGATCCGCTGCGTCTCTACAGTGACCTTCACCTGCTCCGAACCGGGCGCCGAGACCTTCGTCGACTGCGCGGCCGAGGTCCGCGCCGCCACCCTGAACGGCAACCCGCTCACCCCCTCCGGTGACGGCCGGATCCCGCTGCCCGGCCTGGCCGCGCACAACGTGCTGCGCGTCGAGAGCGTCCAGGCCGGCACGGCCACCGGCGAGGGCGTGCACAAGGCCACCGACCCCGCCGACGGCGAGGTGTACGTCTGGACGAGCTTCGAACCCGACGAGGCCCGCTTCGTCTGGGCCTGCTTCGACCAGCCCGACCTCAAGGCCCCACACGCCTTCACGGTCACGGCCCCGGCCGCCTGGACCGTCCTCAGCAACTCCGGTGACCCGCGGATCGAGGAGCAGGGCGCCGCCCGCCGCTGGAGCTTCCCGGACACCCCGCCGCTGTCCGTGTACAACACCGTCGTCAACGCCGGCCCCTTCCACGGGATCCGCCGCGAGGCCGACGGTCACGACCTCGGCATCTACGCCCGCCGCTCGCTCGCCGAGGTCCTCGAACGCGACGCCGACGAGATCTTCACCCTCACCCGCCAGGGCCTCGCCTTCTACGCCGAAGCCTTCGCGATGCCGTTCCCGCAGCGCAAGTACGACCAGGTCTTCATGCCCGAGTTCGGCGGCGCGATGGAGAACTACGGCTGTGTGACCTGGTCGGACGGCTTCCTGCGGCGGGCCACGCCGACACCCGCCGAGCGCGAGCTGCTCGCGGTGGTGCTGCTGCACGAGATGGCGCACATGTGGTTCGGCAACATCGTCACCATGCGCTGGTGGGACGACCTCTGGCTGAACGAGGCCTTCGCCGAGTTCGCCTGCCACTGGGCCGCCGAGGGCGCCACCCGCTACACCGACGCGTGGGCCGGCCACCTCCTCGGCGGCAAGGTCAGGGCGTACCTCTCCGACCAGGGCCCCGTCTCGCACCCGATCCACCAGCCCATCCACGACGTCGCCCAGGCCGCGTCGATCTTCGACAACATCACCTACCCCAAGGGCGCCTCCGTCCTCCTACAGCTGATGACCTACGTCGGCGAGGACCTCTTCCGCACCGGCATGGCCGCCTACTTCGCCCGCCACGCCTGGGGCACCACCACCCTCCAGGACCTGATCGACGCCCTCGCCGAGGCCAGCGGCCGCGATCTCGCAGCCTGGCGCAAGGCCTGGCTGGAGACCGCCGGCACCGACCGCTTCACCCTGGAGCACGACGGGGGCGCGGTCACCCTGGTCGCCGACGGCGACCCGCGCCCCCAGGTCCTGGCGGTCGGCGCGTACGACCGCGCCGGCGACGGCCTGCGACGCACCGCGCTGGTCCGCGTCGAGGTGACCGAGGCCCGTACCCCCGTCACCGGTCTTCCCGCCACGTCCGACCTCCTCCTGATCAACGACGACGACCTCACCTTCGCCACCACCCGCCCGGACCCCACCACCCGGGACACCCTCTTCCGCGCCGCGGCCCAACTGCCCACGGCCATCTCCCGGGGCGCGGCCGCCGCCACCGTCTGGGACATGCTCACGGCCGGCGAGGCCACGGCCGCCGAGGCCGGACGCTGCCTCACCGCGGTCCTCGCGGCCGAGACCTCCGACGCCGTGATCGAGCCCTACCTCACGCTCGTCACCAACATCGCCGAACTCTGGGCGCCCGCCGCGGAACGCCCCGCGCTGGCGCAGGCCGTGGCCGCGACCTGCCGACGGCTCGCCGCCGATCCGGGCCGCCGCCAGGTCGCCCTGCGCGGCCTCGCCCGCACCGCGTCCGGCGCCGAGGACCTGGCCTGGCTCCGCGAGCAGGCCGGCGACGACGTCGACCTGCACTGGCGCGCCCTCGTCCGCGAGGCCGAACTCGGCGGCGACGTCACCGCCCGGTCCGCCGCCCTGCTCGCGCGCGACCCCGACCCCGATGCCTGGGTGCGCGCCCTCACGGTCCGCGCCGCCCTTCCCGACCCGGCCGCGAAGGCCGAGGTCTGGCAGCGGCTGGCCGTGGACCGCGAGGTGCCCGTCCATGCGGTCGCCCCGGTGGCGGCCGCCTTCTGGCGCCCCGGCCAGGACGCCCAGCTCGCCCCCTACGCCGAGCGCTACCTGGCCGCCGTCCCCCAGCTGCACCAGGGCGGCATGATCCCGGCGATGACCTACGCCTCCCACCTCTTCCCGCCGTACGCCATCGATGCCGCGTACATCGAGAAAGCCCGGCAGACGGCCCTGGAAGCGGCCCCCGTGGTCCGCAACACCCTCCTGGAACGCACGGACGCCGTCCACCGCATGCTGCACGCCCGGAGCGCGACCGCCTGACCCGGACGCCGTTCCGCCGTCCCGCGGTCCCGTCCGATCGTTCGGTTTCGGCCATTCCCATGGTGGCCGGGCCCGCGCGGGCGATCAACCCCTGTGGAAAAAGCTGGCCGCGGCCTGTGGAAAACTCGCCGGAGCGTGACCGGGGGCCGGGCCCGGATGCCGTATGACCTGGGGTGATCTCGGGCACAGGCCCCCGATGCCCCGGGCCGGGAGGGCCGCCGGCCCTCCCGGAGTGGCGATGGCCACGCCGTCGGCCTCGCCCGCAGGGCTGCGCCCGGTGGCCGGTGCTGAGTACCGTTCCGTGCGAGTGCCGGGCAGCGGCACACCGGGCGGTCCCGGATCGGCCGCCCGGCCGGCGTGACGGGATCGGGGAACGGGGCGGCATGGACGACGCGTACGACGAGGGCGCGGACGCCCGGCACGGGCCGGACAGCCCGAGCGGGACGCGTCCGGAGCCGGAGTCCGCCCCACCGGCCCCGCCACCCGCTCCGGTCTCTCCGGCCGCTCCGGTTTCTCCGGTCGATCCGGTCTCTCAGGCAAAGTCACCCGCCCTCCCTCGCACCGGCGTCGCCGCCCTCTCGCCCCGTTACCAGGTGGGCGCGGCCCTCGCCCTCGCCCTGGTCGCCGTCGCCGCCTGCGTGCACCTGGGGATGGTGTTCCTGAGCGTGGCGCCGGCGAACACGGTGACCAAGCAGCACGGCAAGGCGATCGAGGAGTGGGTGTACCCGGAGTTCGAACAGAACTGGAAGCTCTTCGCACCGAACCCGCTGCAGCAGAACATCGCCGTGCAGGTGCGCGCCGACGTGCTCATGCCGGACGGCACCACGACCACGACCGGCTGGAACGATCTGTCCGCACAGGACGGCAGGGCCATAGACGGCAGCCTGCTGCCCAGCCACACCGTGCAGAACGAGCTGCGCCGGGCCTTGGACTTCTTCACGACCACGCACGGCACCGACAACCGCCCGATCGGCCTGCGCGGCTCCCTGTCCGAGCAGTACCTGCGCCGGATCGTCGTGATGCGCATGTACGAGGGGGACGCCACGAGCCGGAAGGGCACCATCGAGCGGGTCCAGGTGCGCTCCAGCACCACGAACGTGCCGCCACCGGACTGGAGCGGTGAGAAGGTCTCCGACACGCCCGTCTACCGGGTGCTGCCCTGGTGGACGGTCACGGCGGACGAGGCGAACGGCGGTGTGCGGTGAACCGTCTCGCTCTGTGCCTGTCCCGTGCCATCGCCCAGGTCACCGGGGCGGCTCTCGGCCCGTACCAGACGGCCGTCGTCCGCATCGGCTTCGCCGCCACCTGGCTGCTGTTCCTGCTGCGCGAGTACCCGCACCGCCAGGAGCTGTACGGCCCCGACGCCCCGTGGAGCTTCGGCCTCGCCCAGCAGCTGACCGCCGACAACCACGCCTTCACGGCGCTGCTGTCCTCCGACAGCCAGGCCTTCTTCGAGATCTGCTACTTCCTCGCCGTGCTCGCCGGCGCCCTGCTCATGCTGGGCTGGCGCACCCGCGCCACGTCCCTGCTGTTCATGATCGGGGTGCTGTCCCTGCAGAACCGCAGCGTCTTCGTGGGCGACGGCGGCGACAACGTGCTGCACCTGATGTCCATCTACCTGGTGTTCACGCGCTGCGGCCAGGTGTGGTCCCTGGACGCGCGCAGGGCGGCCCGCGCGAGCGCCGCACGCGCGCGTGGCGAGCGAGTGGCCCCCGACCGGGCGGGCCCCGCGCTGTGGGCGGCATCGGGTCTCGTCCTGCTGGTGGCGGCCCTCACCGGCCGCACCGGCGGCGGCTGGCTGGTCCCGGCCCTGATATGGGCGACCTGGGCGGGCGCCGCCCTGTGGTGGGCGGCCGGCCGCTGGGCACGCACGCCCGAGCCCCGGATCCTGCTCGATGTCATCGCCGACATCCTGCACAACGGCGCCCTGTTCGTGATCATGGCCGAGGCCTGCCTGATCTACGCCACCGCCGGCTGGTACAAGATCCAGGGCTCTCGCTGGCAGGACGGCACCGCCGTCTACTACCCGCTCCACCTGGACTACTTCTCGCCCTGGCCGGCCCTCGCCGACCTGCTGTCCGCCAACGGCACGCTGGTGATGCTGGTGACCTACGGGACGGTCGCCGTGCAGGTCGCCTTCCCGTTCACGCTGTTCAACCGGCGGGTGAAGAACGTGCTGCTGGCCGCGATGATGACCGAGCACGCGGTGATCGCGGTCGTCCTCGGTCTGCCCTTCTTCTCGCTGGCGATGATCGCGGCGGACTCCGTCTTCCTCCCGACGTCCTTCCTGCGCCGGATCGGCGGCTGGGCGGCACGCGCGCGTGAGCGCGGGTTCCGCCGGAGCGAGCCCGAGCTGCCGGGGCAGCGCTTCCCGGAGGCCGACGAGCAGCCCCGCGTAGGCTTCGGGGCATGACCGACCCCCTGGACCACTGGGCGCGGCTGGCCGGCTCAGCCGTCCTCCTCGACGGCTTCCACGCCCTCAAGCACGCGCTGCGCTTCGGCGCGCAGGTGCCGGTGGCGGTCACGGCGGACCGGGCGGCGGCGCTGGCCCTGGCGCGGGAGCTGGCCCCGGACGTGGCGCAGGCGCTGGCCGCGCTGCTGACGGAGGTGCCGTCGCGGACGTACGCGTCCCTCGTCCCGCGCCCGCACCCCACGGCCGTGGCCGCCCTGGCCGTACGGCCGTCCCGCGAGGCCAACCTGCGCGAGCTGGCCCGTGTCCCGCGCACGGCCCCGATCGTGGTCCTCGACGAGCCGCGCAACCTGGGCAACGCGGGCGCGGTGATCCGCCTGGCGGCGGGCTTCGGGGCGACGGGAGTCATCACGACCGGGACCCTCGACCCCTGGCATCCGACGGTCGTCCGCGGCGGCGCGGGCCTCCACTTCGCCACGGCCGTGGAGCGGATGACCGTGGCGGACCTGCCGCAGGGCCCGCTGTACGCCCTGGACCCGGAGGGCGAGGACATCAGGACGGCGAAGCTCCCCGACGACGCGATCCTCGCGTTCGGCTCGGAGCGGACCGGGTTGTCGGGGGAGCTACGCACGCGTGCCGACCATCTCCTACGGCTGCCGATGCGCCCGCAGGTGAGCAGCTACAACCTGGCGACGAGCGTAGCGATGACCTTGTACCACTGGAGTGCCCTGTAAGGGGGCCGGCCGACGCATCGGTGACGGTCAGGTCAGGAACCGATGCCTGCCGCTGACGTCGGCCGGTCGCGCGCCCCGCGTGCCTACGACTCCCGGCGCACCTCGATCACCCGGAACCGGTTCGCCACGAACGCCCCGTCGCACAGCGCGGCGTTGGCCGCCGGGTTGCCGCCCGAGCCGTGGAAGTCGGAGAAGGCGGCCGTCTGGTTGACGTACACCCCGCCGACGAGGTTCAGCGACAGCTGGGCCGCCTCCTCCAGGCAGACCTCCTCCACGGCCTGCTCCACCTCCGCGTCGACCGTGTACGCCCCGACCGTCATCGCGCCCTTCTCACGGACGGTCCGCCGCAGCAGCTCCACCGCGTCGGTGGCGGAGTCGACGGCGACGGCGAAGGACACCGGGCCGAAGCACTCGCTCATGTAGGCGGCCTCGTCGTCCGCCCCCTCCCAGTATTTCCGCGCCCCGTCCAGCTTCACGATCACCGGCGTCCGCACGACCGCGCCCGGGAACTCCGGGTTGGCGATCTCGCGGGAGGCGAGGGCGACCTCGCCGAGCCCCGCGGCGGCCTCCAGGCGGGCCTTGACGTCGGGGTTGACGATCGCGCCGAGCAGCGCGTTCGCCCGGGCGTCGTCGCCGAGCAGGCCGTCGACCGCGCGGGCGATGTCGGCGACCACCTCGTCGTACGTCTTCGGGCCCGCGTCGGTTCGGATGCCGTCCCGGGGGATCAGCAGGTTCTGCGGGGTCGTGCACATCTGGCCGCTGTAGAGGGAGAGCGAGAAGGCCAGGTTGGAGAGCATCCCCTGGTAGTTGTCGGTCGACTCGACCAGGACCGTGTTGACGCCGGCCTTCTCCGTGTAGACCTGCGCCTGCCGGGCGTTGGTCTCCAGCCAGTCGCCGAAGGCGGTCGAACCGGTGTAGTCGATGATCCGGATCTCCGGGCGGGTCGCGAGCGTCCTGGCGATGCCCTCGCCGGGGCGCTCGGTCGTCAGCGCCACCAGGTTCGGGTCGAAGCCGGCCTCGGTGAGGACCTGGCGGGCGACCTGCACGGTGAGGGCGAGCGGCAGCACCGCGCGCGGGTGCGGCTTCACCAGGACCGCGTTGCCGGTGGCGAGGGAGGCGAACAGGCCCGGGTAGCCGTTCCAGGTCGGGAACGTGTTGCAGCCGATGACCAGCGCGATGCCGCGCGGGACCGGCTTGAAGGTCTTCGTCAGCGCGAGCGGGTCGCGCTTGCCCTGCGGCTTGGTCCACTCGGCCGTCTCGGGGGTGCGGACCTGCTCCGCGTAGGCGTAGGCCACCGCCTCCAGGCCGCGGTCCTGGGCGTGCGGGCCGCCTGCCTGGAACGCCATCATGAAGGCCTGGCCGCTGGTGTGCATGACCGCGTGCGCGAACTCGTGCGTCCGGTCGCTGATCCGCTTGAGGATCTCAAGACACACCAGCGCCCGCGCCTCGGCGCCCGCGTCGCGCCAGGCGGGCTGCCCGGCCCGCATCGCCGGCAGCAGTGTGTCGATGTCCGCGTGCGGGTAGGTCACGCCCAGCTCGATGCCGTACGGGGAGACCTCGCCGCCGGTCCAGTCGTCGGTGCCGGGCTGGCCGAGGTCGATACGAGTGCCGAGGAGGGCGTCGAAGGCGGCCTTGCCCGCCGCCGCGTCCAGGCTGCCCTGTTCCCCGTACGCCTTGGGGTGCTCGGGGTGGGGGGACCAGTACGCGCGCGTGCGGATCGCCTCCAGCGCCTGGTCAAGCGTGGACCGGTGCCTGGCGATCAGCTCGTGCGCGGTGAGTTCGGCGGTCATGCGGGACCAACTCCTCGTCTGATGAGCTCCCCTCGAAGCTCATGACCTGGGCGGAAACGGCCGGACAGAGTTAGAGTAACCGAACGATCGGTCGGGACAAGGGGGCCTGCCGCATCTGTGGAAAACCCCGTGCGGGAGGATCGCGCACATGACAGCACTCGACCTCAGCAGCACCGTGGGAGTCGTCGGCACCGGCACCATGGGCCAGGGCATCGCCCAGGTCGCACTCGTCGCGGGCCACCCCGTACGGCTGTACGACACCGTCCCCGGGCGGGCCGCGGAGGCGGCCGCCGCGATCCTCGCCCGCCTCGACCGGCTCGTCGAGAAGGACCGGATGGCGGCCGCCGCCCGGGACGCCGCCCGCGCCCGGCTGCTGCCCGCCGGCGAGCTCACGGAGTTCGCCGACTGCTCGCTGGTCGTGGAGGCCGTCCTGGAGCGGCTGGAGGCCAAGCAGGAGCTGTTCCGGGCCCTGGAGGACATCGTCGGCGAGGACTGTCTGCTCGCCACCAACACCTCCTCCCTGTCGGTGACGGCCATCGGCGGCGCCCTGCGCAGCGCCTCCCGCCTGGTCGGCCTGCACTTCTTCAACCCGGCCCCGCTGCTGCCGCTGGTGGAGGTCGTCTCCGGGTTCGCCACCGACGTCACGTCGGCCACGTGCGCGTACGAGACCGCACGCTCCTGGGGCAAGACGCCGGTCGCCTGCGCGGACACCCCCGGCTTCATCGTCAACCGCATCGCCCGGCCCTTCTACGCCGAGGCGTTCGCCGTCTACGAGGCGCAGGCCGCGGACCCGGCCACCATCGACGCGGTGCTGCGCGAGAGCGGCGGCTTCCGGATGGGTGCCTTCGAACTGACCGACCTGATCGGCCAGGACGTCAACGAGTCCGTCACACACTCCGTGTGGCAGGCCTTCTTCCAGGACGTCCGCTTCACGCCCTCCCTGGCCCAGCGCCGGCTGGTCGAGTCCGGCAGGCTCGGCCGCAAGACCGGGCACGGCTGGTACGACTACGCGGACGGCGCCGAGACCGCGGAGCCGCACACCGCCGAGCCCGCCGACCGGCCCGCCTACGTCGTCGCCGAGGGCGGCCTGGGCCCCGCCGCCGAGCTGCTCGCGATGATCCGCGAGGCCGGCATCCAGGTCCGCGAGGAGGACGAGGACCACGGCACCCGCCTGGTCCTGCCCAGCGGCGGCCAGCTGGCCCTCGCCGACGGCCAGACCTCGGTGGAGTTCCGGGACGTCGTCTACTTCGACCTCGCCCTCGACTACCGCCGCGCCACCCGGATCGCCCTGTCCGCCGGACACGACACCCTGCCCAGGACCCTCAGCGAGGCCATCGGCCTCTTCCAGGCGCTCGGCAAGCAGGTCAGCGTCATCGGCGACGTCCCCGGAATGATCGTCGCCCGCACGGTCGCCCGGATCGTGGACCTCGCGCACGACGCCGTCGCCAAGGGCGTCGCCACCGAGGAGGACATCGACACCGCGATGCGCCTGGGCGTCAACTACCCGCTCGGCCCCTTCGAGTGGAGCCGCCGTCTCGGCCGTGACTTCGCCTACGACCTCCTCGACGACCTGCACGTGCGCGAGCCGAGCGGCCGCTACGCGCCGTCCCTCGCGCTCTACCGCCACGCGTACGCCACCGAGAAGCGGGAGGGCGCGTCATGACGACCGCCAAGCGCGACACCTACACCCCCGAGACCCTGCTCGCGGTGGCCGTCCAGGTCTTCAACGAGCGCGGCTACGACGGCACCTCCATGGAGCACCTCTCCAAGGCCGCCGGCATCTCCAAGTCGTCGATCTACCACCACGTCTCCGGCAAGGAGGAGCTGCTGCGCCGCGCGGTCAGCCGGGCCCTGGACGGCCTGTTCGGGATCCTCGACGAGGAGCACGCGTGCGTGGGCCCCGCCGCCGACCGCCTGGAGCACGTCGTACGGCGCATGGTCGAGGTGCTGATCACCGAACTGCCGTACGTGACGCTGCTGCTGCGGGTGCGCGGCAACACCGGCACCGAGCGGTGGGCGCTGGAGCGGCGCCGTGACTTCGACCACCGGGTGGCCGACCTGCTGAAGGCGGCCGCCGCCGAGGGGGACATACGCGGCGACGTCGAGGTGCGCCTCGCGACCCGGCTGGTCTTCGGCATGGTCAACTCCATCGTGGAGTGGTACCGCCCGGACGGGCGGGGCGCGGGCGCGAGCGCGCGCGAGGTCGCGGACGCGGTCGTCCGGCTGGCCTTCTCCGGCCTGCGCGCCCACTGACTCAGCCCTGCGGCTCCAGGTCCTCCTCCTCGAACACCAGGGACGTGCGGGTGCTGAGCACCTCGGGGATGGCCTGGAGCCGGGTCAGCACCAGCTCGCGCAGTGCCCGGTTGTCGGGGGTGTGCACCAGAAGCAGCACGTCGAAGTCCCCTCCCACCAGGGCGATGTGGGAGGCGCCGGGCAGCTGCCGCAACTGCTCGCGGACCGTGCGCCAGCTGTTCTGGACGATCTTCAGCGTGATGTAGGCCGAGGTGCCCTGGCCGGCCCGCTCATGGTCCACGCGGGCGCCGAAACCGCGGATCACCCCGTCCTCGATGAGCCGGTTGATACGCGCGTAGGCGTTGGCGCGCGAGACGTGGACGCGTTCGGCGACCGACCGTATCGACGCCCGGCCGTCCGCCTGGAGGATCTGCAGGATGTCCTGATCAATGGCGTCCAGCGGGCGCGCCGGCGGCAGTGCGGCGCGATCCCGCGGGCCCTCGGCCATTTGTTCAGGTGCCATGTCCCCCCGCCTCCCTACCATGGACGTACTGCGTTCATTCCAGGTTGTGGAGAACCGTTTGTCCACAGCCTGAAGCCGCCTGTAGCCAAAATGTGCCGACGACCGAACAATCGGTAGGTGAGGCGGGTCACAGGCGATCCGTCTCCCGTAGCCACCCCCACAAGGAGGTGCCGTCATGACGGTCATGGAGCAGCGCGGCGCGTATCGCCCGGCGCCGCCGCCCGCCTGGCAGCCCCGGACGGACCCCGCGCCGCTGCTGCCCGACGAGCGCCCGTACCGCGTCCTCGGGACGGAGGCGGCCGCCAAGGCCGATCCGGAACTGCTGCGCCGGCTGTACACCCAGCTCGTGCGCGGCCGCAGGTACAACGCCCAGGCGACCGCCCTCACCAAACAGGGCCGCCTCGCCGTCTACCCCTCCAGCACCGGCCAGGAGGCCTGCGAGGTCGCCGCCGCACTCGCCCTCGAAGAGCGCGACTGGCTCTTCCCCAGCTACCGGGACACCCTCGCGGTGATCGCCCGTGGCGTGGACCCCGTCGAGGCGCTCACCCTGCTGCGCGGCGACTGGCACACCGGCTACGACCCCTACGCCCACCGCGTGGCCCCCCTCTCCACCCCCCTCGCCACCCAGCTCCCGCACGCCGTCGGTCTCGCCCACGCGGCCCGCCTCAAGGGCGACGACGTGGTCGCGCTCGCCATGGTCGGCGACGGCGGCACCAGCGAGGGCGACTTCCACGAGGCCCTGAACTTCGCCGCCGTCTGGCAGGCCCCGGTCGTCTTCCTGGTCCAGAACAACGGCTTCGCCATCTCCGTCCCGCTCGCCAAGCAGACCGCCGCACCCTCCCTGGCCCACAAGGCCGTCGGATACGGCATGCCGGGCCGCCTGGTCGACGGCAACGACGCGGCCGCCGTGCACGAGGTCCTCACCGACGCCGTACGGCACGCGCGCGAAGGCGGCGGCCCGACCCTGGTCGAGGCGGTGACCTACCGGATCGACGCCCACACCAACGCCGACGACGCCACCCGCTACCGCGGTGACACCGAGGTCGACGCCTGGCGCGACCACGACCCGGTCCTGCTCCTCGAGCGCGAGCTGACCGACCGCGGACTCCTCGACGAGGACACCGTCCGGCGCGCCCGCGAGGACGCCGAGACCATGGCCGCCGACCTGCGCGCACGCATGAACCGCGACCCCGAACTCGACCCCATGCACCTGTTCGACCAGGTGTACGCCGAGACCACCACGCAACTGCGCGAACAGCGCGCCCTGCTCCGCGCCGAGCTGGAGGCCGAGCGGCAGGACCAGGAAGGCGGAGCGCGATGACGACCGTCGCCGTCAAGCCCGCCACCATGGCACAGGCCCTCACGCGCGCGCTGCGCGACGCCATGACCGCCGACCCCGCCGTGCACGTCATGGGCGAGGACGTCGGCACCCTCGGCGGGGTCTTCCGGGTCACCGACGGTCTCGCCAAGGAGTTCGGCGAGACCCGCTGCACCGACACCCCGCTCGCCGAGGCCGGCATCCTCGGCACCGCCGTCGGCATGGCCATGTACGGACTGCGCCCGGTCGTGGAGATGCAGTTCGACGCGTTCGCCTACCCCGCGTTCGAGCAGCTCATCAGCCACGTCTCCCGGATGCGCAACCGCACCCGCGGCCGGATGCCCCTCCCGATCACCGTCCGTGTCCCCTACGGCGGCGGCATCGGCGGCGTCGAGCACCACAGCGACTCCTCCGAGGCCTACTACATGGCCACCCCCGGCCTCCACGTCGTCACCCCCGCGACCGTCGCCGACGCCTACGGCCTGCTGCGCCGGGCCATCGCCTCCGACGACCCGGTCGTCTTCCTCGAACCCAAGCGCCTGTACTGGTCCAAGGACACCTGGAACCCCGAGCAGCCGACGGACGTTGAACCCATCGGCCGCGCGGTGGTGCGCCGAACCGGGCGCAGCGCCACGCTCATCACCTACGGCCCGTCCGTACCGGTCTGCCTCGAAGCCGCCGAGGCCGCCCACGCGGAGGGCTGGGACCTGGAAGTCGTCGACCTGCGCTCCCTGGTGCCGTTCGACGACGAGACGGTCTGCGCGTCGGTACGGCGCACCGGGCGCGCGGTCGTCGTACACGAGTCGGGCGGGTTCGGCGGCCCGGGCGGGGAGATCGCGGCACGCGTGACCGAGCGCTGCTTCCACCATCTGGAGGCGCCGGTGCTGCGCGTGGCCGGGTTCGACATTCCCTACCCGCCGCCGATGCTGGAGCGCCACCACCTGCCCGGCGTCGACCGCATCCTGGACGCGGTGGCGCGTCTGCAATGGGAGGCCGAGGGCTGATGGCACAGGTGCTGGAGTTCAAACTGCCCGACCTCGGGGAGGGGCTCACCGAGGCGGTGATCGTCACCTGGCTGGTCCAGGTCGGCGAGGTCGTCGCGATCGACCAGCCGGTCGTCGAGGTCGAGACGGCGAAGGCGATGGTCGAGGTGCCCTGCCCCTACGGCGGTGTGGTCACCGCCCGCTTCGGCGAGGAGGGCACCGAACTGCCCGTCGGCGCCCCGCTGCTGACGGTCGCCGTCGGCGAGGCCACCACGGTCCCCGAGGCGGAGGGCTCCGGCAACGTCCTGGTGGGATACGGCACGGGGACGCCTCCGGCGCGCCGCCGCCGGATCCGCAACGTCGCCCCGGAGCGGGCGGGCGGCACGGCCGGCCGGGGCCCTGCCCCGGAACCGGCGCCGCAGGCCGCCGTCACGGCGACGGCGCCCCACGCGCACGTGCCCGCACCCTCCACCGCGCTCGCCGACGGTCCTGTCCCGGTGATCTCCCCCCTGGTCCGCCGCCTCGCCCGGGACAACAACCTGGACCTGCGCGGGCTGTCAGGCTCGGGCCCCGACGGCCTGATCCTGCGGGCCGACGTCGAGGACGCCCTTCGGGTCAGCGCGGCCCGTGCCGCCACCCTCAAGACCCCGCCCGCCACCGCGGCCGCGACCGCTCCCTCCGGCACCCGCACGCCCCTCAAGGGCATCCGGGGCGCGGTCGCCGACAAGCTGTCCCGCAGCCGCCGGGAGATCCCCGACGCGACGTGCTGGGTGGACGCCGACGCGACCGAACTGATGCGCGCGCGCACCGTGATGAACGCGGCGCCGGGCCAGAGGATCTCCCTCCTCGCGCTCCTCGCCCGGATCTGCACCGCCGCCCTGGCCCGCCACCCCGAGCTGAACTCCTACGTCGACGTCGAGGCCCGCGAGATCGTCCGACTCGACCACGTCCACCTCGGCTTCGCCGCCCAGACCGACCGGGGCCTGGTCGTCCCCGTCGTCAAGGACGCCCACACCCGCGACGCCGAGTCCCTGACGGCCGAGTTCGCCCGCCTGACCGAGGCGGCCCACGCCGGCAGCCTCACCCCCGCCGAACTCACCGGCGGCACCTTCACGCTGAACAACTACGGTGTCTTCGGCGTCGACGGCTCCACCCCGATCATCAACCACCCCGAGGCCGCGATGCTGGGCGTGGGCCGCATCACCCCCAAGCCCTGGGTCCACGAGGGCGAGTTGGCGGTCCGCCAGGTGGTGCAACTGTCGCTCACCTTCGACCACCGGGTCTGCGACGGCGGCACGGCGGGCGGATTCCTCCGCTACGTGGCCGACTGCGTGGAACAGCCATCGGTACTTCTCAGGACACTCTGACCGCAGCGCGCCCCTTCAGGGGCGCGGGGCTGTATCAATGTGCGGCTCCGTCGCGGGGGCGCGGCAAGCCACGACGCACCCGCACTCGCGCGCGTGCCCACGGCCTCGTCCCCTTGGGCGCACATCCGCAACCGCACCCGGCAGATCCCACGCCCCCCATCGGTTCCCCGTGATCAGAACGCCATCCATACTCGAAAGGTGACCGCCACCGACCCACCCCCCTACGACGCGATCGTGCTGGCCGGCGGCGCCGCACGGCGCCTCGGCGGGACCGACAAGCCCTCCGTCCGGGTAGGCGGCCGCCCCTTGCTGGACCGCGTCCTCGCGGCCTGCGCCGGCGCACGGCGGACCGTCGTCGTGGCGGCCCCCCGCCCCACCTCCCGCCCGGTCCGCTGGACCCGCGAGGACCCCCCGGGCGGCGGCCCCGTCGCCGCCCTCGACGCCGGCCTGCGCCACACCACCGCCGCCCGCGCGGTCGTCCTCTCCGCGGACCTCCCGTTCCTCGAAGAGGCCACCGTGGAACGTCTGTTGTCGGCCCTGCACGCGACCGGCGCGGACGGCGCGCTGCTCACCGACGCCGACGGCCGGGACCAGCCCCTCGTCGCGGCCTACCGCACCACCGCACTCCGCCACGCCCTCTCGGCCCTCGCCGAGGGCAACGGCGACGGCGACGACAACGACAGCGACATCGACAGCGGCAACGGCCTCACCGGCCTCCCCCTGCGGCGCCTCACCGCCGCACTGAACCTCACCCGCGTCCCGGACCCCCTCGCGTCCTTCGACTGCGACACCTGGGACGACATCGCCGACGCCAGGGCACGTATCAGGGAGCATGGGCACGTGTTGGATGAATGGATCTCCGCAGTCAAGGACGAGCTGGGCATCGACCTGGACGTCGACACCCGCGTCCTCCTCGACCTGGCCCGGGACGCCGCGCACGGCGTGGCCCGCCCCGCCGCCCCGCTGACCACCTTCCTCGTCGGCTACGCCGCCGCACAGGCCAAGGGCGGCCCCGAGGCGGTCGCCGAGGCGGCCCACAAGGCCGCCGCGCTGGCCCTGCGCTGGGCGGAGGAGGCGACCCCTCCCCCCGGGCAGGCCGCCGCCGACGGGCCGGGCTCCGACAGACCGGGTCCCGGCACCACCCCCGCCCCCGGGCCCAGCCGGTGACCGCCCCCGGCACCCGCGCAGGCACGCCCGCCCCCGCGGACACCGACGACGATCTCGACGTCGAGGAGGCGCTCGCCCTCGTGAGAGAGCCCAGGGAGCCCAGGCCGGGCGCCGCCCCCGCCCCCCGCACCGAGCACGCCCACGGGGAACCGTCGGCGCACCGCCACCGCGCCACGCCCTGGCCGCAGGCCCGCGAGACCGCCGCCCGCGCCGCCCGGTCCGGCGGCCGTCGTGCCCCCGTCTCCGTACCCCTGGCCGACGCCCTCGGCCTGACACTCGCCGCCCCGCTGGACGCCCTCACCGACCTGCCCCCCTTCGACACCTCCGCCATGGACGGCTGGGCGGTCGCCGGCCCCGGACCCTGGGACGTACGCGCGGACCGCGTGCTGGCCGGGCACGCGCAGCCCGCGCCGCTCACCGACGGCGAGGCGGTCCGTATCGCCACCGGCGCCCGCGTCCCCGCGGACACCACCGCGGTGCTGCGCAGCGAGCACGGCCGTCTCGACGGCCAGGGCCGGCTGCACCCCGCCCGCGAGGTGGTGCACGGCCAGGACATCCGCCCGCGCGGCCAGGAGTGCCGTAGCGGCGACCAGTTGCTGCCCGTCGGCACCCTGGCCACCCCGGCCGTCCTCGGCCTCGCCGCAGCCGCCGGCTACGACACCGTCACCGCCGTCCCCCGCCCCCGAGCCGAAGTCCTGGTCCTCGGCGACGAGTTGCTCACCGAAGGACTCCCGCACGACGGGCTCATCCGGGACGCGCTCGGCCCGATGCTGCCGCCCTGGCTGCGCGCGCTCGGCGTCGAGGTCACCGCCGTACGCCGGCTCGGCGACGACGCCAAGGCCCTGCAGAAGGCGATCACCTCCTCGACAGCCGACCTCGTCGTCACCACGGGCGGCACCGCCTCCGGGCCGGTCGACCACATCCACCCCACCCTGGAGCGCATCGGCGCCCGACTCCTCGTCGACGGCGTCAAGGTGCGCCCCGGCCACCCCATGCTGCTGGCCCGCACCAAGGAGAACCAGCACCTCGTCGGCCTCCCCGGCAACCCCCTTGCGGCCGTCTCCGGCCTGCTCACCCTCGCCGAACCCCTGCTGCGCACCCTCGCCGCCCGCCCGGCCCCCGAGCCCTACGCGCTGCCGCTGGCGGAAGCGGCGCACGGGCACCCGTACGACACCCGGCTCATCCCGGTCGTCCTGCGGGGCGACGCCGCGATGCCGCTTCACTACAACGGCCCGGCCATGCTCCGCGGCATCGCCGCCGCCGACGCACTCGCGGTCGTACCACCGGGCGGAGCACAGCAGGGGGCGGAGACCGAGCTCCTCGACCTGCCGTGGGCGGCCGCGGGCATCGAGGTGTTCTTCACGTGACGGCCCCGCTCCGCCGGCGGAGTTCAGCCACACGAACGGGTGACTGACAAGGCGGTTCCGGACCGGGCGATCGCCGAGTTCCCCTCCTTCTGGAGGAATTTCCGGAGGAAGCAGTAGCGTCGGCCGCATGTACGCGATCACGATTCCCGAACCTGGTGGGCCCGAGGCGCTGGTGTGGGACGAGGTTCCCGATCCCGTGCCCGGTGAGGGCGAAGTACTGGTCGAGGTGGTGGCCAGCGCCGTCAACCGTGCCGACATCCTCCAGCGGCAGGGCAACTACAGCCCGCCGCCGGGCGCCTCCCCCTACCCCGGGCTGGAGTGCTCCGGGCGGATCGCCGCGATCGGTCCCGCGGTCTCCGGCTGGTCGGTCGGCGACGAGGTGTGCGCACTGCTCGCGGGCGGCGGCTACGCGGAGAAGGTCGCCGTGCCGGCCGGGCAACTGCTGCCGGTGCCCGAGGGCCTGGACCTGAGGCAGGCCGCCGCGCTGCCCGAGGTGGCCTGCACGGTCTGGTCGAACGTCTTCATGATCGCCCACCTGCGGCCCGGCGAGACCCTCCTCGTGCACGGCGGCTCCAGCGGCATCGGCACCATGGCGATCCAGCTGGGCAAGGCGGTCGGCGCCAAGGTCGCGGTCACCGCGGGCACGAAGGAGAAGCTGGACTTCTGCGCCGGACTGGGCGCGGACATCCTCGTCAACTACCGCGAGCAGGACTTCGTCGCCGAGGTGAAGGAGGCCACCGGCGGCGCCGGTGCCGACGTCATCCTGGACAACATGGGCGCCAAGTACCTGGACCGGAACGTGCAGGCGCTCGCGTTCAACGGGCGGCTCGCCATCATCGGTATGCAGGGCGGCGTCAAGGGCGAGCTGAACATCGGCGCGCTCCTCGGCAAGCGGGCCGCGATCAGCGCGACCTCGCTGCGCGCCCGGCCGCTCCCCGAGAAGGCGGCCATCGTCGCCGCGGTGCGGGAGCACGTGTGGCCGCTGATCGCCCAGGGGCATGTCCGCCCGGTCGTCGACCGGGAACTGCCGATGGCGGAGGCGGCGCAGGCCCAGCGGGTGGTCGAGGCCAGCGAGCACATCGGCAAGGTCCTGCTGGTCGCCGGGTAGCGCCCTACCCCCGCCGTACCCGCAGGCCGACGAAGGCGAGGCCGAGCCCCAGGCCGATCAGGACCAGGCCGCTGCCGAGCGGCAGGATCTGAAGCACGGGCTCGGTGTCGTCCTCCTGGCCCGGGGCCATGGCCTGGCCGGCGGCAGGGGTCGGCTGGGGCGCGCTGGGCGCGAGGACGGCCTCCCGGGACGGCTGTGCGGAGGAGGCGGCCGCCGGGCTCTCGGCGCCGCTCACCGCGGGCTCCGTCGTCGCCTCGTCGGGATCACCGGGATCGTCGGAATCATCGGGATCGGCGGGATCGGCGGAATGGGCCGAATGGGCCGCAGCGGAGGAATCGTCGGGAGCGGAGGAAGCCTGGGGACCGGCCGAGTCGTCCGGGTCGTCGGCGTCCTGGCCCTCGACCTTCGTCGCCGGTCCCTGGGGCCGCCCCGGTCGCATCCGTCCCTCGCCGGCCAGCGTGCCGGCCAGGGACGGTTCGGGGGTGACCTCGGGGGTGACCGAGGCGCTGGCGGAGTCCGAGGGCAGCGGCTCGGGGGCGTACGCGACGGCCGTGCCGCACGGCAGCAGGACCACCGCGAGGACGAGCAGCAGGCGGGCGAGCAGCGGACGGGCGAGGGTGAGCCGTACCGGGCCGGGCGGCCGGGTACCGGCGCGGGGGAGCCGCAGCCTTGGAGTCACGTCGGTGACCTCCTGGAGGACAGTCGTCGTCAGGGCCGACGATCACCAGCCTCACATTCGGTGACAAACCGAGCATTTCTTGTTCGGCCGATGGGTCTACCGCCGTGGTCAGGGGCGTTTCAGAGCGGTGGATCGGCCGCGCCGGGGGGCACCAGGGTGGTGAGGTGTACGGGTGCGAGAGAATGACGGCATGGAGATGCCGAGGAACGAACGGTCGCCCGAGAATCCGCAGATCCTGGTCGTGGGCCAGGACGGGATGGCACTCGGCGGCGGCAACGGGGACGAGGACTCCCGCGAGATCCCGGTGACGGAGATGGTGGAGCAGCCCGCCAAGGTCATGCGGATCGGCAGCATGATCAAGCAGCTCCTGGAGGAGGTGCGCGCCGCTCCCCTCGACGAGGCCAGCCGGGTCCGGCTGAAGGAGATCCACGCCAGCTCCGTGAAGGAGCTGGAGGACGGTCTGGCCCCGGAGCTGGTGGAGGAGCTGGAGCGGCTCTCTTTGCCGTTCACCGAGAACACGACCCCCTCGGACGCGGAACTGCGCATCGCGCAGGCCCAGTTGGTGGGCTGGCTGGAGGGGCTGTTCCACGGGATCCAGACCACCCTGTTCGCCCAGCAGATGGCCGCCCGCGCCCAGCTCGAGCAGATGCGGCGCGCGCTGCCGCCGGGCGTCGGCCACGAGGGCGAGGAGCACGGCCCGGCCGGCCGCTCCGGTGGGCCGTACCTCTAGACACTCCCTGGACCCTGGATCATCCCGAGAAGGCGAAGGGCCCGGCGTACGACCGCCGGGCCCTTCCTACTGCCTTCTTCCCGCGTTCCACCCGCCGTGCCGCGCGTCAGCCGGTCGCCGGGTTGCCCGTCGACACCTTGAGCTCGATGGTCGGCACGTCCTTCGGGTCGACATCGGTGCCCGAGGACGGGAACTGCTCCATGACCGTGCCGTCGCCGTAGGTGTTCTCGTCCACGGAGACGATCTTCATCTGCCATCCGGCGGCCTGGAAGCACTCCTTGACCGACTTGATGTACTTGAACTTGAAGTTCGGGACCTGGATCTTGTTCGGGTCGTCGTAGGACTCCTGCGGTTCGGTGCACTCGGTCTTCTCGATGGTCTTCGAGGTGTCGGGCCCGCGGTAGCCGGACGCGTGCGAGGCCGCGGCGCTCGCGGTGCCGCCGCCACCGCTGCCGCCCGCGTTGTCGTCCCCGCCGCCGTTGTTCAGCGCCAGGGCGACGATCAGGCCGATCACCGCGACCAGGGACACCGCGATCGATCCGATGACGACCGGCCGGTTGCTCTTCCCGCCGCCACCGGCGGACGCGGCCGAGGGCGTGAGGTCGTACGGCGGCGGGGTGGACGGCGGCTGCTGGGCGTACCCGGCCGGCGTCTGGTAGCCCGCCTGCTGCGGATAGCCGTACGCCGGAGCGGGGGCCGGAGCGCCGTACGGGTTCGGCGTCGGCTGGTACGGCGTCTGCACCGGTCCGGGCGGCGCCGGCGTCGCCTGGCCGACCGGCGGGAACACCGCGGAGCCGACCCCGGCGCCGCTCTGCGTCGGCGCGATGCCCGGGACGATGCTCGGCGCGGCGGGCTGGAGCGAGGCGGCGATCCGCAGGCACTCGTCGCGCATGGACTCGGCGGTCGGGAAGCGCTCGTTCGGGTTCTTCTTCAGCGCGCGGGCGACCAGCGCGTCCACTCCCGGGGGAAGGGCGCGGTTGATCGAGGAGGGGGCGACCGGCTCCTCCTGGACGTGCGCGTAGGCGATGGCCAGCGGCGAGTCCGCGTCGAACGGCAGTCGCCCGGTGACCAGCTGGAACAGCATGATGCCGACCGAGTAGAGGTCGGAGCGGGCGTCCACGCCGCGGCCCAGCGCCTGCTCCGGGGAGAGGTACTGCGGGGTGCCGACGACCATGCCGGTCTGGGTCATCGAGGTGACCCCGGACTGCATGGCGCGGGCGATGCCGAAGTCCATCACCTTGACGACCCCGCGCTTGGTCATCATCACGTTGCCGGGCTTGATGTCGCGGTGGACCAGCCCCATCTCGTGGCTGATCTCCAGCGCGGCCAGCACGTCGGCGGTGATCCGCAGCGCCTTGTCGGAGGGCATCGCGCCGTACTGCCGTATGTCCTCCTCCAGCACCGACCCGAGCGGGCGCCCCTCGACGTACTCCATGACGATGTACGGCACGGTCGAACCGGACCCCGCGGCGGAGTCGCTGACGGGCAGCGTGTCCTCGCCCGTGTCGAAGACGGAGACGATGTTGGTGTGCGTGAGCTTGGCCACTGCCTGGGCCTCGCGGCGGAAGCGCTCGCGGAAGGCCTGTTCCCTGCCGAGTTCGGTGTGCAGGGTCTTGATCGCGACCTGCCGGTCCAGGACCACGTCGTACGCCAGGTGCACGGCGGCCATGCCGCCCTCGCCGAGCAGGTCGCGCAGTTGGTAGCGGCCACCGGCCAGCGCCCGCCCCGCGTAACGGCCATGTGTGCCGTCCTGGCTCATTTTCCCCGTCCCCCGCCCGGCATTCAGGCACCCTTGTTGATCGAATGTCCCATTCCCGGCCAAGTCTGCCCGAGGGCACTGACACGTCAAGCGCGGTGCCCGTTCCGTGACCGTACGCGAAAGAAGACCCGCGCAGGCGTCACGGCGGCCGTACCCCAGGTACACAGAATTTGCACGGCGGCGCGTGGTACGGGTTTGATGGCCGGTCCGTCCACGGGCCGGAACCGGGACCGACGGGTTGCGCGGAGGCTGTAGCGTGGCCGACGGAGACCGTGACAACACCGCGCGCACCGCGGGCAGAAACGACGGCGAGGACCGATGGCACAGACGCACAGCGCCCAGGGCCCGTCCGACCCCGAGGCGACTGGCGGCGGCATGTCAGACGCGCCGGAGATGTGGGGCAACCAGGGCCTGGTCGGCGACGGCCGGTACCGGCTGACCCACCGGCTCGGGCGGGGCGGCATGGCCGAGGTGTTCGCGGCCGAGGACGTACGGCTCGGCCGGACCGTGGCAGTGAAGCTGCTCCGGGCCGATCTCGCCGAGGACCCGGTCTCCAAGGCCCGCTTCACGCGTGAGGCGCAGTCGGTCGCCGGGCTCAACCACCACGCGATCGTGGCGGTGTACGACTCCGGCGAGGACGTGGTCGGCGGCCAGTCCGTGCCGTACATCGTGATGGAGCTGGTCGAGGGCCGCACCATCCGCGACCTGCTGATCAACGCCGAGGCGCCGGGCCCCGAGCAGGCCCTGATCATCGTCTCCGGGGTGCTGGAGGCGCTGGCCTACTCGCACCAGCACGGCATCGTGCACCGCGACATCAAGCCCGCCAACGTGATCATCACGCACAACGGCGCCGTCAAGGTGATGGACTTCGGCATCGCCCGCGCCCTGCACGGCGCGTCCACGACGATGACGCAGACCGGCATGGTCATGGGCACGCCCCAGTACCTCTCCCCGGAGCAGGCGCTGGGCAAGGCCGTCGACCACCGCTCCGACCTGTACGCCACCGGCTGCCTGCTCTACGAACTCCTCGCCCTGCGGCCGCCGTTCATCGGCGAGACCCCGCTGTCGGTGGTCTACCAGCACGTCCAGGACATTCCGGTGCCGCCGTCCCAGACCTCCGAGGGCGCCGCCCCGCCGGAACTGGACGGCCTGGTCATGCGCTCGCTCGCCAAGGAGCCCGACGACCGCTTCCAGACCGCCGAGGAGATGCGCGGCCTGATCCAGTACGGCCTGCAGATGCTGTACGACCAGGGCGGGCACACCGGCACCTGGAACACCGGCCCGGTCACCGTGCACGACGGCCGGTACACCCCGGCGGCCGGTTTCGCCGGCACGACCGTGATGCCGCACCCGGCGACCGGTGCCGGGACCACGCAGATCCCGCAGCCGATCCTGCCGGGCGGCTACGGCGGCGGCGACGACGGCGGCTTCGAGGGGCACGGCAACCGGGGCAGCGGCCGCGGCAAGCTGTGGATCCTCGCCGTCCTCGCGGTGATCGCCATCGCGGCGGGCGTCGCGCTGGCACTGAACAAGGGCGGCGGCACCGGCGGCGGCACCGGTACGACGCCGTCCTCGACCGTCTCGCAGACCACCAAGGGCGACACGCCCAGTTCCAGCCCGTCGGACAAGGCCACCGCCACGGCCACGAACACGGAGACCGGCACCAGCGGCTCAAGCACCGGGAACAGCGGCGACTACACGCCGTCGCCGACCCCGACCTACAGCCAGACCCAGCAACAGAGCAGCGCGCCGCCCGACCAGCCGAGCGACACGGCGAGCGCCTCGCAGCCCAGCGACACCGCCAGTTCGCCGGCCACGCAGCCCTCCGACACGACGGGCACGGGCGACACCGGCGGGACCGCCCCGGGCTCGATCGCAGGCGTCGGCGGCGGTTGAAGGACACCGACGCCGTTCGGCTGACCGGCCGCCGCCGGCCGCTCACCGGCCGTTACTGGACGAAGGCGTCGCACACCGCGTCGTACTCCCTGGTCCACCACACGGCGAGTGCCGAGGCGGCCGGGAACTGGGGGTCCGCACGGGTGTCGCCGCGCTCGTAGTGCCAGCGCAGCATCCAGAAGTCGTTGAGCCGCTCCCACCACACGCGGTGCACGGCCGCCGCGAGCTCCGAGGGCGTGGCCCCGGCGGCGCGCCGGTACGCGCACGCGTACGCCCGCACCTTCCGCAGGTCGAGCGCCCCCGCCGGACGCACGAAGAAGATCACGGCGGCGCGTACGGCCTCCTCCGCCCGGGGCTGCACGCCGAGCCGGTCCCAGTCGACGATCGCGGCCGGGGCGTCGTCGTCCTTGTAGAGCAGGTTGAACGGGTGGAAGTCGCCGTGCACCCAGCCCACCGAGGCACCGCGCGGGGGGCGCCTCGCGGTGTACTGCTCCAGGAGCGCACGGCGTTCGAGCAGCCGGTGGCGGGCGAGTTCGTCGAAGGCGTCGGCGGGGCGGTGCCGGTCGACGTGGGCGAGCAGGTCGTCGATGAGCGCGAAGGTGTCGGCGGGGTCGGCGCTCTCGACGGGATGGGGACTGGTGGCCGGGCGGGTGCGCCCCTTGGGCGGCATCACGCGCTCCAGACAGGCGTGCACGGCGCCGAGGAGCGCCCCGAGCCGCGCGCACTCCCCGCGCGTGAGCTGTCCGCCGTGCCGGTGCCGGCCGTCGATCCAGGGGTGCAGCGCGTAGGCGTGGCCGCCGACGACGGCGACCGTACGGCCGTCGCGGTCGGCGAGGGCCGGGGCGACCGGTACACCGAGGGCGGCCAGCCGCCGGGTGGCCAGATGGCGTCGCTCGATGGCGGCCGGGTCGGCGGTGTCGGGGTCGAAATGGTGCTTGAGGAAGTACCGGCCGCGGGTGGTGCAGAGGCGGTAGCCGCGGTTGAGCAGGCCCTGCTCGACCGGCTCGCAGGCGAGCGCGGAACCGGCGGCGTACAGCCGGAGCAGGGCGCCCAGAGGGGGCGCGTGGGATACGAGGGGTGGTACACATAAGCGCGGCACGCGCCAGATGGTAGGGCAAGTATACCCCCTGTGAGCTGGGCGTTGTCACAGTCAGTCGCCGACGGTCGCCTTCGGTCACGCGAGGGGTCATGGCGAATACAAGTGCGAAAGATGCGCTCCGGGGGCGGGGTGCGCGGCATAGGGTCGCGGCGCCGCGCGTCGTGTCCGGCGAGCAGACCGGACCCCGTGATGTCTTCCCGTGACCCCGGGCGGCGGGATAACGTGCCGTTGCTCCGGCCTCCTGCAAGGCTCTGACCAGCGACCTTCCGACCCGCGTCGACTTACTAGGAAACCCAAGCAAAAAATACTTGGATTTCCAAGCAAAAACGCAGGTCAGGAGGGGTTTCACAGAAATGTGGGGCACTGGGTAACGTGCTTGTTGCAGGGCGCTCGCCGGGGCACCTGTCACGCCTGTTCCCGGCCGAGTGGCACCCACCCCGTGCCACGGGTGTCGGAAGCAGGTGAGCCGCACTGGTTCACCCGGCAACCCCGGGGGCCGGACCGACGGAGGAGCACACGTGACCGTGGACAGCAGTGCCGCGAGCGAACCGCGACGCAGCGCCGCAGGCAAGGCCGGTACCACCGGCAGCAAGACCGGCACCAAGCGCACCACTCGCACCACCAGTCGAAGCACCACGCGTACCACCACCCGCAGCAGCACGCGCACGAGCGCCGAGCCCGAGCTCGTCCAGCTGCTGACGCCCGAGGGCAAGCGGGTCAAGAACGCCGAGTACGACGCGTACGTCGCCGGGATCACCCCCGAGGAACTGCGCGGCCTGTACCGCGACATGGTGCTCACCCGCCGCTTCGACGCCGAGGCCACCGCCCTCCAGCGCCAGGGCGAGCTGGGCCTGTGGGCGTCCCTGCTCGGCCAGGAGGCCGCCCAGATCGGCTCCGGCCGGGCCACCCGCGAGGACGACTACGTCTTCCCCACCTACCGCGAGCACGGCGTCGCCTGGTGCCGCGGGGTCGACCCGACCAACCTGCTGGGCATGTTCCGCGGCGTCAACCACGGCGGCTGGGACCCCAACAGCAACAACTTCCACCTCTACACGATCGTCATCGGCGCCCAGACGCTGCACGCCACCGGCTACGCGATGGGCATCGCCAAGGACGGCGCGGACAGCGCGGTGATCGCCTACTTCGGCGACGGCGCCTCCAGCCAGGGCGACGTCGCCGAATCGTTCACCTTCTCCGCGGTCTACAACGCCCCGGTCGTGTTCTTCTGCCAGAACAACCAGTGGGCGATCTCCGAGCCCACCGAGAAGCAGACCCGCGTCCCGCTCTACCAGCGCGCCCAGGGCTTCGGCTTCCCCGGCGTCCGGGTCGACGGCAACGACGTGCTGGCCTGCCTCGCGGTCACCAGGTGGGCACTGGAGCGCGCCCGCAGCGGCGAGGGCCCGACGCTGGTCGAGGCGTACACCTACCGGATGGGCGCCCACACCACCTCCGACGACCCCACCCGCTACCGGGGCGACGAGGAGCGGCTGGCCTGGGAGGCCAAGGACCCGATCCTGCGCCTTCGCCGGTACCTGGAGGCCTCGAACCACGCGGACGACGGATTCTTCACGGAACTCGAAGCCGAGTCCGAGGCGTTGGGCAGGCGAGTACGCGAAGCAGTGCGGGCCATGCCGGACCCGGACAAGTTCGCCATCTTCGAGAACGTGTACGCCGACGGGCACGCGCTCGTCGACGAGGAGCGAGCCCAGTTCGCCGCCTACCAGGCGTCGTTCGCGGACGTAGAGGGGGTCTGACCATGGCAGCGGAAAAGATGGCTCTGGCCAAGGCGATCAACGAGTCGCTGCGCCGCGCGCTGGATGCGGACCCCAAGGTCCTCGTCATGGGCGAGGACGTCGGCAAGCTCGGCGGCGTCTTCCGCGTCACCGACGGCCTGCAGAAGGACTTCGGCGACAGCCGCGTCATCGACACCCCCCTCGCCGAGTCCGGCATCGTCGGCACGGCGATCGGCCTCGCGCTGCGCGGCTACCGCCCGGTGGTGGAGATCCAGTTCGACGGCTTCGTCTTCCCGGCGTACGACCAGATCGTCACCCAGCTCGCCAAGATGCACGCCCGCTCGCTGGGCAAGGTCAAGATGCCGGTCGTCGTCCGCATCCCCTACGGCGGCGGCATCGGCGCGGTCGAGCACCACTCCGAGTCCCCGGAGTCGCTGTTCGCGCACGTGGCCGGCCTGAAGGTCGTCTCGCCCTCCAACTCCTCCGACGCGTACTGGATGATGCAGCAGGCCATCCAGAGCGACGACCCGGTGATCTACTTCGAGCCCAAGCGCCGCTACTGGGACAAGGGCGAGGTCAACACGGAGGCCATCCCCGGCCCGCTGCACAAGGCCCGCGTGGTCCGCGAGGGCACCGACCTGACCCTCGTCGCCTACGGCCCGATGGTGAAGCTCTGCCAGGAGGCCGCCGACGCGGCCGCCGAGGAGGGCAAGTCGCTGGAGGTCCTGGACCTGCGGTCCGTCTCCCCGATGGACTTCGACTCGATCCAGGCCTCGGTCGAGAAGACCCGCCGCCTGGTCGTGGTCCACGAGGCACCGGTCTTCTTCGGCGCGGGCGCGGAGATCGCCGCCCGCATCACCGAGCGCTGCTTCTACCACCTGGAGGCGCCGGTGCTCAGGGTCGGCGGCTACCACGCCCCCTACCCGCCGGCCCGCCTGGAGGATGAGTACCTTCCGGGCCTTGACCGGGTGCTCGACGCCGTCGACCGTGCCCTGGCGTACTGAGGAGAGGGTCGTGACGACGATGACGGAAGCGTCCGTACGCGAGTTCAGGATGCCGGACGTGGGCGAGGGGCTCACCGAGGCCGAGATCCTCAAGTGGTACGTCCAGCCCGGTGACACGGTGACCGACGGCCAGGTGGTGTGCGAGGTCGAGACGGCGAAGGCGGCCGTCGAACTCCCCATCCCCTACGACGGCGTGGTCCGCGAGCTGCGCTTCGCCGAGGGCACCACGGTGGACGTGGGCACGGCGATCATCGCGGTGGACGTGACGGGCGGGGCGCCGGCCGCCGAGCCCGCCGCGGCCCCGGCCGCGGCGCCAGAGCCGGAGAAGAAGCCGGAGGGCCGCCAGCCGGTCCTCGTCGGCTACGGCGTGGCGGCCTCCTCCACCAAGCGCCGCCCGCGCAAGGGCCCGGAGGTCACGGTCACGGAGGCGGCGGTCAAGGCGGCGGTCCAGCAGGAGCTGAACGGCCACGCCCCCGCGCCTGTTCCCGCCCCCGCCCCGGCCGCGGGGGACCGTCCCCGCCCGCTGGCGAAGCCGCCGGTGCGCAAGCTGGCGAAGGACCTGGGCGTCGACCTGGCCACGGTGACCCCGTCCGGCCCGGACGGCGTCATCACCCGCGAGGACGTGCACGCCGCGGTGGCGGTGCCGGAACCGGTGGCGGGGGCCGCACCGCCGGCGCCCGCCGCCCCCACGGCAGCCCCCGCCGTCGTGTCGTACGACACCGCCCGTGAGACCCGCATCCCCATCAAGGGTGTCCGCAAGGCGATGGCGGCGGCCATGGTCGGCTCCGCGTTCACCGCACCCCACGTCACCGAGTTCGTGACGGTGGACGTGACGCGCACGATGAAACTGGTGGAGGAGCTGAAGCAGGACAAGGACCTTCAGGGCCTCCGGGTCAACCCCCTCCTCCTCATCGCCAAGGCGTTGCTGGTCGCCATCAAGCGCAACCCGGACATCAACGCGTCCTGGGACGAGGCGAACCAGGAGATCGTGCTCAAGCACTACGTCAACCTGGGCATCGCCGCGGCCACCCCGCGCGGCCTGATCGTGCCGAACATCAAGGACGCCCACGCCAAGACGCTCCCGCAACTGGCGGAGGCGCTGGGCGAGCTGGTCGGCACGGCCAGGGACGGCAAGACATCACCCGCCGCGATGCAGGGCGGCACGGTGACCATCACCAACGTCGGCGTCTTCGGCGTGGACACGGGCACGCCGATCCTCAACCAGGGGGAGGCGGCGATCCTGGCCGTCGGCGCGATCAAACTCCAGCCGTGGGTCCACAAGGGCAAGGTCAAGCCGCGTCAGGTCATGACACTGGCCCTGTCCTTCGACCACCGGCTGGTGGACGGAGAGCTGGGCTCGAAGGTCCTGGCCGACGTGGCGGCGGTCCTGGAACGGCCGAAGCGGTTGATCACCTGGGCGTGAGGCCTGCCGAGAGAGGGCGAGAACGTGACTTCCGGTGACGCTCTCGCCCTTCTTTGACCTGCTTGAACGCCGAGACTGTAACTTCTCGTTACGGTCTCGCGGACACTCTCGGCCTGAGGGGCATAGGCTGAGACTGGGCGGTCGCAACTTCGGATTGCGACCGCCCGCTTCCCGTTCTTTCCTTCGCCACTCTCAGGGCTGGTTCAGCACGTAGACCGGCGCCCCGTCCTCCGTCCCACCCCGCGAGTGAATGCAGGCGTGCTTGCGCAGCAGACGGAGGCACTCGTTGACGCGGTGCACCGTCAGGCCGGTACGCGCGGCGATCGACTCGAGCGGCTCGCGCAGCTCACCCTTCTCGACGAGGACAGGGGCGATCACGACGGCCACCGTCCATACGTCCTCGGTCACGGACAACCGCCGCCGCCAGTCGGCGAGTACGGACTCGGTGGTCGGGAGGGCCGTGGGCTTGCCGTGGGGCGTACGACGTTCGAGGACGAGGGCGTCGAGCCGGTCCGCGATGCGTTCCATGGCCAGGACCATGGCTTGCTGCACGGCGATCGTGGCCTTCTGCGTGGCCAGCATCTCTCGCTGCAACTCGATTGATTCACGATGGCCGTTCGCCAACTGCTCGTCCAGCTGGAGGTTGTGTGCCTCAAGACGGACGATGGCCTCGGCCACTTGCTCGGGCATGGCGTACGCGATCGGCGCGCCTGGTTCGGCCGACTGTACCTCGGCCTCTTCGAGAGTGTAGGAGCCCTCTCGCTGCACTGTCTCGATGACCTCCGCGACCCACTGCTTGAAGGGAGCGCAGGCGGGCTTCGTGCAGGCGTTGACGAGAAGGATAAGACCTCGGAGAGAGATGACATTCAGGTCTCGGCGCCACTCTCTACCTGCGGGAATGCTGAGACCATAACCTCCAGTTAGGGTCTCGAGAATCTCTCGATGGTCCTCTGGGACATGGTCGGAGAGGGCCTTCTGCGGGTTGGTGTGTCCCAACCTGTTGCAGACATCCACCGCCGGGAACCAATGAGCGCCGTCCGGCATGGTCAACCGTCGTACTCGCGCTCCGGTCGCCGCGTACACGAAGTCGCTGATGTCGATGGCCTCGTGGCGGCCGGCGGGTTTCGCCTTCTTGTCGGGTTCGTTCATGTGAACCACCTCCGCCGCGGAATCTAGGGCGAAAAAAATCGAATATGCCAGTCAAATACCCCGATGTTCATGAATGCGAGGGAAGAACTCGCGTTCTGCTGCGGTGAGCCGGTCGGGTATGGCAAGGCCGCCGTAGCGTTCGAAGCGGTCGATCACCGGGGCGTGACCCCCGTCGAGAACTGGGCGAGGGGGCGAGAGAGCGACTTCCGGGCACTCTCTCGCCCCCTCGTTGACCTGCGGGGACGCGGAGACCGTGACTTCTGGTCACGGTCTCGCGGAATTTCGGAGCTGTGATCAGGCGGCGGTGCTGCCGACCATGAGGACCTTGACCGCGACAGTGGTTCCGTCGATCTCGTAGGTGGCTCGGTAGATGCCCACGCGTAGCCGCCGGAGGTCGGTCCCGCCCAGCTTGCTGCTGGCGGAGGGCTCAGGGTCGGTGGCAAGAGAATTGATCGCCTTCACGAGCGGCTTCACGGCGTCGCCGTCTCGTGCTCGGAGCCGCTTGAGGCCTTCGGAAGCCATCCGTTCCCAGATGATGGTGTAGTTCAAGAGGCTTCCGCTCCGGTGACAAGGGCTTCGATCTCGGCCTGGGTGGCGGCAGAGCCGTCCGCACATCGGGCGTACAGCGATACGGCCACGTCGGCGAAGTCGATCGCCTGCTCGCGTGTGTCCTCGTCCGGCGCCGAGTCGGCGAGGGCCTGGGTCCACCAGTGGTTGAGGAAGGCCTCGAAACGGCCGGAGTCGGACAGAGTGCCGAGTTCCGTGTAGAAGTCGGCTCGATGGTCGAGGCGCAGCGCCGTCCCGATGCCGTTGACCGTGCGCTGGACGACGTCCCCCGTGAACCCGGTGGCTTGCCTGGCCTCCGTCACCGCGTTGTGCCATTCGGCTGCCATCTGTGTCTCCTTTCGCCGCGGGGCCACGGTACCGGCAGGACACCTTCGGAGACGGCTGAGCAGGTTAGGCATCGGGGATCCTCACGATGTCGAGTTCCGCCCAGACGCTCTTCCCGACAGCGAGTTTCTCCACGGACCATCGGGACGCGACCATCCGGACGATGAGCAGGCCGCGGCCGAACTGGTCACCCGGGGCGGCGGAGATGCCGGCGTCCGGGAGCCGTTCGCCTCTCGGGTCGGTGACGGAGACGCGGAGCGCGGTGCCGGTGAGTGACGTCTCGACGCGGAACAGGCGGTCCCGCAGGCACCCGTGCAATAAGGCGTTCGTACACAACTCGCTCGCCAGCAGCGCCGCGTCATCGGCGACGCCGGGGTGTCCCCAGGCGACGGCGAGTTGAGCGACGTGTCTGCGGGCGCGGGGGATGTTCTGGGGAAACGGGGTGTAACTGACGCTGTCGTAGCGGTCGTACGGCTTCGAGGGACCGGGAGGGCAGGAGTCGGTCACGGGATCCTCCGGGAGCTGGGGGTTGGGGTGGCTTCGCCGTGCGGTGTTGCGGCAACTGCAAACTGAGCGCGACTCAGGAGGCACTGGACGTGACCGCAGACCAGTTCACGCGCGGCAATCGCGTATCCACCGTCCTCGCCCGGAAGCTGGGCGGTGAGCTTCTGCGGTTGCGCGACGACGCCGGTCTCACGCAACCGCAGGCTGCGGCCGCGCTCTCCGCCACCGCTGCCAAGGTCGCCAAGATGGAGCGTGGATGGGTTCCCGTGCGTGATCCGGATGTTCGGATCCTGTGCGATCTGTACGGCGTCAGCGATGAGAAGACCGTGGAGCGCCTGCTGAGCCTCGCCAAGACCGACCGTGAGCGCCGCAAGGCCAAGGGGTGGTGGCACCAGTACCCGGTTCTGCGTTCCCTCGTGGAATACGTTGCCCTGGAAGACATTGCGACTGGCGTCCGCACCTGGCAGGGGGCCTTTGTTCCGGGGCTGTTGCAGACACCGGACTACGCCAGAGCTCTGGCGGTCGGCAACGCGGACTGGGAGGACCCTGACGACATCGAGCGCTTCGTCGAGGCCAAGATCGCTCGTCAGGCACGGCTGATGGACGGCAACCCACTCAATCTCTGGGCGCTCGTCGGAGAAGGTGCGCTACGGCAACTGGTGGGAGGCCGCGAGGTCATGAGAGAACAGTTGGCGCACCTGGTGGAGTCGTCACGTCTCTCCAACGTCAGGCTCCAGGTGGTCCCCTTCGTCGCCGGTTCCCACCCTGGCATGACCAGCTCTTTCAACGTCGTTTCGTTCGCTGAACCCGGCGCGATGGACGTGGTTTACATGGACACGACCTCGTCTACGCTGTGGCTGGAGAGCGAGAGGGACGCCGTGCGTCACAACGTCACGTTCGAGCGGATCGCCAGGAATGGGCTCGCTCTTCATGATTCCGTCGCGCTTATCGAACGCATTCGTAAGGAGTTGTGAGCGGTGCCGTTCTTTCAGTTCGTCAAGTCCAGCTACAGCAGCGGCAACGGTGAGTGCGTCGAAGTCGCCCGCAACGTCCCCCGTGTCGTGGCTGTCCGGGACTCCAAGGACGCGGACGGGCCAATGATCCGGGTCTCTCCGTCGGCCTGGACATCGTTCGCGATATCCGCAGGACGCTCCCGGGTATGAGCGCTCGCCGCACACCGGCCGTGGACCCGGGATCGGCAATCGAGTGGGGCGACCGTCGCGCCGTTGATGGCGGCGCCGTAGAGCGGACGTTTCTTCTGGACAGACGGACCGGCGCCGTTCCTGGCGTGCTCTGGTTGCCGTCCGCGCCCGTTTCGTCGCTCCCTCCCCTGGTCCTGCTGGGGCACGGTGGCAGCGGGCACAAGCGAAGTGAGCGCATCGTCAGCCTGGCCCGTTGGTTCGCCGCACGGGGCATTGCCGCTCTGGCGATCGACGGGCCGTACCACGGTGACCGGGTTCCCGCTCTGTTGAGCGTCGCGGAGTATCAGTCCCGCGTGGTCGAAGAAGGGATCGACGTCGTTCTCGACCGGATGGCCGAGGACTGGCAGGCGTGTGTGGACGCTCTCGCCGGCATGGGTGTCACCGACGGGGACAACCTCGCCTACCTCGGGATGTCCATGGGAACCCGGTTCGGCCTCCCCCTCGCGGCTGCCCTGGGGGACCGGCTCCGCTGCGCGGTCCTGGGCATGTTCGGCCTCAGTCAGACCCCGGCCCTGCACAGCGGCCTGGCTGCCCCGGAACGCGTCGCGACGGACGCCGGACGGACAACCGCCCCCGTCCTGTTCCACGTTCAATGGGATGACGAGATCTTTCCCCGGGACGGGCAACTGGCCCTCTTCGACGCGTTCGGGGCGCAGGAGAAGGTGCTGGTCGGGTTTACCGGCCGCCATGGCGAGACCCAGGACGACGCCGTCGACCTGTGGCGTGACTTCGTGTGCCGCCACCTTCAGGCCGGGCGCGGCTGAACGGCGAAGGCCCGCCGCGCGAGGACGATCGCTGCGGCGGGCCTTCGTCGGGTCGGTGCGCGGTGGGTCAGATCGTCGAGAAGCCGTAGTTGAGGAGCTTCGTGGCGTCCGTCGCGCGCTGTGCGTACGTGGTGGAGGCGAGGACGGTGCCGATGACCGTCTTGCCGTTGCGGGTCGCGGCGAAGACGAGGCAGGCGCCCGCCTCGGGGCCGGAGCCGGTCTTCACGCCGATGGCGCCGCTGTAGCTGCTGAGCAGCGTGTTGGTGTTGGTCCAGGTACCCATGGTGCGGGTGGAGCCGGTCTTGGTGATCGTCTTCGCCGTGTACGCCTTGGTCTTGACGACCGTGCGGAACGTCGAGTTCTTCATCGCGCTGCTGGCGATTTTCGTCAGGTCGCGCGGCGTCGAGTAGTTGTTGCCGTTGCCGATGCCGTCGAAGGAGTCGAAGTGGGTGTTGGTCAGGCCCAGGTTCTTCGCGGCGGTGTTCATCTTGGAGATGAAGTTGGCGACGCGCTTGGCGCGGGTGGTGCCCGAGCCGTACGTGTCCGCGAGCGCGTAGGCGGCGTCGCAGCCGGAGGGCAGCATCAGCCCGTAGAGCAGCTGACGGACGGTGACCTTGTCGCCGACGATCAGGTGCGCCTGGGAGGCGTTGTTGGCGACGACGTAGTCGCTGTACGCCTTCTGGATCGTGACCTTCTTGTCGAGGTTCAGGTTCGACTGTGCGAGCACGACCTTGGCGGTCATGATCTTCGTCGTGGAGCCTGTCGAACGCTTGGTGTCGGCTGCCTTCGTGTACAGCGTCTTCGCGTTCGCGTTGTTCATGACGTAGCCGCCCTTGGCCACGATCGAGGGCGCGGTGACGGCCTGCGCGGGAGCCGCGGTGAGGGCGCCGGTGGCGAGCATCGCGCCGGACGTGACGGCGACGGCGACGGCCTTGCGGAGAGTGGTGCCCTTAATGCCGGTAATCAACTGAAATACCCCGAGTCGAGTCGAGTCGTAATGCCCCTGGCGTGCGGCCGAGTTGGGGGTGCCAAAGCGAGTGGGGCCGCACGTGTGTGACACGTAAGTAGCACAGATGGTTGTGCGGCCGCTGAGGGTGATTTACCTCGCGTCCGAATCGTGGACCCGGTGCACCTTGCGTACGTGTTGTATCTAAGCTGTGGGCATGAGCCTGGCCGTCAAGCAGCCCCCCGCCGCCGACCGTGTCTACTCCCATGTCAAGCAAGGCGTCCTGGACCGCCGTTACGAAGGCGGCACGCTCCTCACCGAGGGCGAGCTGGCCGAGGCCGTGGGAGTCTCCCGCACCCCGGTACGGGAAGCGCTGCTTCGTCTCGAGGCCGAGGGCCTGATCAAGCTCTACCCGAAGAAGGGCGCCATGGTGCTGCCCGTCTCCGCGCAGGAGATCGCGGACGTGGTGGAGACCCGGATGCTGGTCGAGGAACACGCGATGCGCAAGGCCGTGCCGGCGTCCGCGCGGCTGGTGGCCCGGCTTGAGGAACTGCTCGACCGGCAGAAGGCCGAGGCCGCCGCCGGCGACCTGGCCGCGGCGGCCGTCACGGACCGCTGCTTCCACGCCTCGATCGTCCGCGACGGCGGCAACGAGATCCTCTCCCGCCTCTACGACCAGCTCCGCGACCGCCAGTTGCGGATGGGCGTCGCGATCATGCACGCGCACCCCGACCGCATCGCCAAGTCGCTGACCGAGCACGAGGAGATCCTGGACGCGCTGCGTGCCGGGGATGCCGAGCGCGCGGTCGCGCTGGTGCACCGGCACGTCGACTGGTTCTCGCACCTGGCGCGGGGTGAGGTCCGATGAGCCACGCCGGCCCGTCGTTGCCCGGGGATCCTCCGGGGGGCCGCCGGGCCGTCGTGGTCTGGGGCACAGGCGTCTCGGTCTACTTCGTCGCCGTCATCTTCCGTACCTCCCTCGGGGTCGCCGGCCTCGACGCCGCCGCCCGCTTCCACGTGGGCGCCTCGGCCCTGTCCACGTTCTCGATCCTCCAGTTGCTGGTCTACGCCGGCATGCAGATACCCGTCGGCCTGCTCGTCGACCGCCTCGGCACGAAGAGGATGCTGACCATCGGCGCGGTGCTGTTCACCGCGGGCCAGCTGGGCTTCGCCTTCTCCCCGTCGTACGGCACCGCGCTCGCCTCGCGCGCGCTGCTGGGCTGTGGTGACGCGATGACGTTCATCAGCGTGCTGCGGCTCGGCACCCGCTGGTTCCCGGCCCGGCGCGGCCCGCTCGTCGCCCAGCTCGCCGGTCTGGCCGGCATGGCGGGCAACCTCGTCTCCACGCTGGTCCTGGCCCGGCTGCTGCACGGCGTCGGCTGGACGCCGGCGTTCGCGGGCAGCGCCCTGGCCGGTGCGGTCGTCCTGGTCCTGGTGTTCCTGTTCCTGAAGGACCACCCCGAGGGACACGAGCCGGAGCCCTTCCCGCACCACGGGGCCGCGTACGTGCGCAAGCAGATCGCCGCGTCCTGGCGGGAGCCGGGGACCCGGCTCGGTCTGTGGGTGCACTTCACCACCCAGTTCCCGGCGATGGTGTTCCTGCTGCTGTGGGGGCTGCCGTTCCTGGTCCAGGCGCAGGGGCTGTCCCGTGCCACGGCCGGTGAGCTGCTCACCCTGGTCGTCGTCTCCAACATGGTGATCGGCCTCGTCTACGGCCAGATCGTCGCCCGGCACCACGCGGCGCGGCTGCCGCTGGCGCTGGGCACGGTCGCGGTGACGACCGTGGTGTGGGCGGCGACGCTGGTGTACCCGGCCGACCACGCGCCGATGTGGCTGCTGGTGGTGTTGTGCGCGGTGCTGGGGGCGTGCGGACCCGCGTCGATGATCGGCTTCGACTTCGCGCGTCCCGCCAACCCGCCCGAGCGGCAGGGGACCGCGTCCGGGATCACCAACATGGGTGGGTTCGTGGCCTCGATGACGACGTTGTTCCTGGTGGGTGTGTTGCTGGATGCCACCGGCGACAACTACACGGTGGCCTTCTCGTGCGTGTTCGTGTTGCAGGCGCTCGGGGTGAGCCAGATTCTGCGGTTGCGCGGGCGGGCGGTTCGGCGGGAGCGGGAACGGCTGGTGGCGAGCCGGGTGGAGACGGTGCACGTGCCCGCGTGACTCTTTCGCCCACCCGCGCACCGCCTGTCTCCAGTCGGCAGAGAGGCCGGACGACCTGTGGGGGTGCCCGCCGTCGGCGGCTTTCCGCGCGTGTGATCAGTGACGATCAGTGGGATCGGGCAGTCGGCACGAGGGTCAGGTGCGGCGGCTCCAGCACGCCCCAGCACGCCCCGGTACGTCAGCCAGGCCGCGCGGTGGGCGTCGAGGCGTTCGTGGGTCTCCGTCGCCAGGGGTGGCCGGGATTGGCCGCCAGCCGCACAGCACCACGCCGGCCGGGCCCCGGCCGGTGCCCACCGCCGGCTCCTCGGCGAACTCCACCCGGTCGGCAAGCCCCCGAGCCCGCGCGGCCCGCCGCCCCGCTCCAGGTCCGCCGCGTTCACGTCCACCCCGACGCCCCGCGCCTGCGGTAGGGCCGTCAGCAGCCGGAGCAGCAACTCGCCCCAGCCGCAGCCACCGTCCAGCACGCTGCCGGGCCGCGGGCCCGCGAGGCGCCGTACCGTCGCGGCCGCGCGGGCCTCGGAGCGCGGGCCGTGGAAGGCGAGCCGGGTGAGGCGGGGCGGGAGGCCGTCCCGCGATGCGGTGGCTGTGGTCATGCGGGGAAAGACAGGTCGCGACGGCCGCCGCGGGGCACTGGACTACCGGCGCACCCGGCTCCCGTTTCTTTCCCGATTCTTACGGCGTGACCGTGAAGTTGCGCAGGACCGCCGCCGTCAGCTCCGGGTCGCCCTCCGCCTTCACCCGGTCCGCGACCGCCTCCGGGGTGGTGCGGCCGCAGGCCAGGCGGACGTAGGTCTCCCAGTCCAGGACGAAGGTGGCGGCGGGGCCGAGGGCGGGGACCGTTTCGAGGGTGCCGCGGCCCTGGATGTCGATGCGGATGGTGCGCAGGAACTCGACGGGGCCGTGCACGTCGAAGACGACCGCCGAACTGCGCGGTGCGTTCGACTTCTCGGCGACGACGGCGGGCAGCTCGCCGAGCAGCACGTCACGGGCGATGTGGGCGCCGGGGGAGTCGAGGTTGCCGGGGCGCCCGAGGGCGGCCCGCAGATCCTGCTCGTGCACCCACACGTTGAACGCGTGGCCGCGCATGGACTCTTCGAGGGTGAGTTCGGTGCCGAGCGGACCGCGCACCTTGGCGCCCGGGTCCCGCGACTCGTTCCGCAGCTGGCGGTTGCGGCGGATGATCACGTACTCCAGCTCGGAGGTCATCTCCGGCGCCGTGTGGTGGCGGCGGACGTCGACCTGCATCTCCATGTAGCGCTGCTGGTCGTTGGTGACGTGGAAGAGGTCACGCGGCAGGGCGTGGATGGGGCGCGGGTCGCCGAGCATCTCGCAGTCCAGGCCGATGACGTGGGAGACCACGTCCCGCACCGACCAGCCCGGGCACGGTGTCCGCCGGTTCCACTCGCCCTCGACAAGCGGCGTCACCAGCTCGGTTATCGCTTCGATGGAGTGGGTCCAGGCGTCGGCGTAGGGCTGGAGGGTGGGATGCAGACTCACGGAACGGGACCCCTCGGCGGTCGGTACTCGGGCAGGTGGTGGCGGCGCTGCCAGTGGGCGGTGGCTGCTGTCGGCGGGTGTCTTGAGACGCTAAGTTACGCTGCTGTGAGGCACCCCGGCAGTGCTTTCGTGTGACGATCGTAGGCCCGTGTGAACGGCTCGAATGCCAGGACGGTGGTAGTGTGCGCGCCTCGCTCATCCAGATCGATGTAAACGAGGGCGAATCGGCCGAATCTCGTCGGCAGCGCGTGACCGCACTGGTGCGCGAGCAGGCGGATGCCGATCTCGTCGTGCTGCCCGAACTGTGGACGACGGGCGCGTTCGCCTACGAGCGGTTCGCCACGGAGGCCGAGCCGCTCGAAGGCCCGACGTACGAGGCGATGGCGAAGGCGGCGAGCGACGCGGGTGTCTGGCTGCACGCCGGCTCCATCCCCGAACGGGCTCCGGCCGACAGCGGCTCCGCCGCGGGGGACGGCCCCCTCTACAACACGGCTCTCGTCTTCTCCCCCTCCGGTGAGCTGGCCGCTGCCTACCGCAAGATCCACCGCTTCGGCTTCGACAAGGGCGAGGCGGTGCTGATGGGCGCGGGACAGGAACTGGTGACGGTCCGGCTGCCCGAGACCACGCTTGGCGTGGCCACCTGCTACGACCTCCGTTTCCCCGAACTCTTCCGCGGACTCGTCGACGCCGGCGCGGAGACGCTGTTGGTCTCGGCGGGCTGGCCCGAACGGCGACGGGCGCACTGGACGCTGCTGGCCCAGGCGCGGGCGGTCGAGAACCAGGCGTTCGTGCTCGCGTGTGGAACGGCCGGGACGCACGCCGGAGTTCCGCAGGCGGGTCACTCGATCGTGGTGGATCCGTGGGGCGAGGTGCTGGCCGAGGCGGGCGCCGGCGAGGAGATCCTGACCGTCGACCTGGACCCGGCCAGGGTCGCCGCGACCCGCGAACAGTTCCCGGCCCTCAAGGACCGCCTCCTGGGCCTTGCGCCCCCGCGCCGCTAGCCGTACGTCCGTCAGTCCCCCTCCCGCTCCTTGCCGGCGAGGTGGATCACGCACACCGCCACCGCGATCAGCAGCGCCGGGTCCGCGTCGTCCCGGACGACGTCGACGCCGTAGGTCTCCCGCACGTGCAGCCAGCGCCGGGAGACCACGGCCAGCAGCTCACCGTCGTACTCGACGGCGAACTCCCGGTCGAGGATCTTGCCGCTGACGTCGAGTTCGGTGCCGTCGGCCAGATGGACCCGGTAGTGGTTGCGCAGCAGGGACAGCCGCTTGCGCCTGATGGTCGCCAGGGGCTCGCCCTCGCGTTCGAGCACCATGGTGTCGCGCAGGGCGAACATCTTCTGGTGGATGTCGACGAGCACGCGCCCGTGCCGGTCCTTCAGCTCGAACGTGTCGCGCACCCGCATGGCCTTGCCGTCGACGAGGAACACCTTGTCGCCGTGCTCGTCCTCGATCCAGTAGTCCTCGCCGAAGCCGAGGAGCCGGTCGCGTACCAGGAATCTCATACCGCTACCGTTCCCCGCCGGGCGCCGGACATCACTGTTCGGCCGACCGAACCGTCAGGCGGACAGGTGTCTCGCAGGTGAACTTTCCGTACGGGTGCGCATGCCGCCCAACCACGGGCGGGGGTTCCGAGTCGAACGGTACGCAAGCCCTCACGAACGATCCGTGCGCTCCCGTTCCTCTCGGAGGTACCTCGTATGACACGTATATCCCGCGTACGCACGGCCGTTGCGGCCCTCGCCCTCGGCACGGCTCTGGCCGCGCCGGTCGCCCTGGCCGGCACCGCCGCCGCGGCCACGTCCACCGCCACCGCCTCGGTCAACCAGTACGACTGGCAGCTCACCTACAAGGCCGCCGCCGGTCAGGCCAACAAGGCCGCGGTCACCGCGTCCCTCACCGCGGACCGTACGGGCATCGCCTATGTGATCGACGACGTCGTCCCGATCACCGCGGGCCACGGCTGCACCTATCCCGACAGCGCGGACCACACCAAGGTCTCCTGCAAGGTCGCCTTCGTGGACAGCCAGGACCCGTACGCCGCGCTGATCGTGAGCCTCGGCGACCGCGACGACACGCTCGCCTACAAGAACGCCACCGACCAGGTCTATTTCTACGCGCAGATCTCGCTCGGCACGGGCAACGACAAGGCCACCGACTCCGGCCGCCTCGACGGTGCCTACGTCTCGGGCGACGCGGGCAACGACACCGTCACCGTCGGCGCGGAGGGCCTGGCCTGGGGCGGCGACGGCAACGACACGATCAACGCGAGCGGCGGAGACAACATCGTCCAGGGCGGCAAGGGCGACGACAAGCTGCACGGCGGCAACGGGGCCCAGTACCTGTCCGGCGACGCCGGCAACGACACGATCACCGGCGGTACCGGCAACGACACCCTGTACGGCGGCACGGGCAACGACGTGCTGTACGGCAACAGCGGGAACGACAAGCTGTACGGCAACAGCGGAAACGACAAGCTGTACGGCGGAGCCGGCAGGGACACCCTCTCCGGCGGCCCCGGCACGGACGTGGTCCACCAGGACTGAGAGCCGCTCGTCGCAGGCGCCTGCGGGCTTGTCCACAGGCGTCTGAACGGCTGTCGGAGACAGGTGGCACCCTTGGAGCCATGACCCACTCCGCACCCCGACGCGCACGTGTCCGTGCCCCCGAGCTGACCGGCAAGGGCGGCTGGCTGAACACCGGCGACAAGCAGTACACCCTCGCGGACCTGCGCGGGCGCATCGTCATCCTGGACTTCTGGAAGTTCACTGCGGTGCACTGAACTTCCGGAGGACGCCGTGCACCATCACACGCTTGCCGACCTGTACCTACGCCTGTCGCTGGACAGGGACGGCAAGACCGCCATCGAGCGCCAGGAAGCCGACTGCCGGGCGTGGGCGGAACGCAACGGGCTCACCGTGCGCAAGGTCCACATTGACCGTGGGCGCTCCGGCTACAAGTCGGTCACTCGCGAGGGTTTCGACGCCGCGCTGGCAGCCGTCACGGCTGGTGTCGTGGGCACGCTGCTGGTCTGGAAGCTCGACAGGCTCTCCCGTAAGGGCATCGGGGAAGTCGGTGCCGCTCTCGACAGCATTTCCGGCGTTGGCGGACGGCTCGTCTCGGTGGTGGACGGACTCGACACGTCGAACGACAGCGCCCGAGTCACGATCGCTCTGCTTGCTGAGCTTGCCCGCTCGGAGTCGCGCAACATCGGCACCCGCGTCAGCAACGCAAAGCGGTACCTGCGCTCCAAGGGGCAGTGGATCGGCGGTCAGCCGCCTTACGGGCTTGCGGTCGATCCCAGCACCAAGCAACTGATCCCCAACCCTGAGACGGCCGTGTGCGCCCGCCTGATAGCGGACGAGGCGCTGGCCGGTACCTCGCTGGTCAACATCGCCCGGCTGCTCAACAGCCACGAAATAGAGTCCCCGCGCGGTGGCCAGTGGAACGCGGCGAGCATCATGCAGCTTCTTCGCTCCCCGGCGTTCGCCGGGCTGATGCCTCAGACCGAGTACACCGAAGCAGCGGACGGCACCCGCAAGTACGGCAGTCGGGTCGTTCCGTATCGCGATCCTGAGACGCTGGACACGGTCTCGATCGGCGAGGGCATCATCACGGTCGGGGAACGAGAGCTGATCGCCAAGCAACTGGAATCGCGCACCTATCCGCATGCTGGCAAGAGGCGTCCCAAGCCGCAGGGTTCCGCGCTACTCACGGGTCTGATCTTCTGCGGTGTGCCCGGATGCGGACGCCGCATGCATCGCGTCGGCGGTTCGTACCAATGCATGGCGCGCCGAGCCGGCAACCAGTGCCCGGGTGCATCGGCTCTCGCTGAGCTAGTGGACGGGTACGTGACCGAGCGGTTTCTTACGCGACTGCCCGCGCTTGAGCCGGATGATCCGCTGCTTGCCGCCATCGAGGACAGGTGGGTCCACCGCGCGGATCCTGAGACGTTCGCCAAGCGGGACGCCATCACCGCTGAGATCAGTGACGAAGAGGCACGGCTCGTCGACTTGGAGGACGCCAGGTATGTCCGTGGTGAGTTCGACGGGCCGGAGGCCGTGGAGCGGTACAACCGACTTGCCGCTCGCCTGCGGGGGCGCATCGAGGGACTGCGCGCCAATTTGGAGAAGCTGCCGACACCGGCTGTGGACATCACGCCGATGCTGGACGGTGAGCTGTTGCGGGAGGCGTGGGAAGTCTCCGAGGTCCCTGACCGACGCGACCGGCTGACCTTGGCGATAGACCGTGTGGTGGTCAGCAAGGGCAGGCGGGGTGCCCGTTTCGTTGGCGAGGAACGCGTAACGATCGAGTGGGCGGACGTCAGCGAGTAGACGCCCCTCTGAGCGCCATTCACGGCCCGTTGTCGGAAACCTCGGCGGCGGACCGTTCGGCACTCCTGGGTGTGTGCCCTCCCTGAGGAGTGGTCGTCGGCTGTGTCTAGAGTCGGGCACGGTGTCGCACTTCGGTTCGGGTTTCGTCGGCGGTATGACGCAGTGGCGCTCGGGGGGTGGGGCCCGCAAACCCCTGCTTTGCTTCTTTGCCCCATGCCCGGAGCCCTGCCCCGCCCCTTGCGGCTACCGGCCTGTGGCGCCTTCGCCGGAACCCTTCATGATCAACAAGAATAGAAGGGTGATCTTGATTGTCGGCCCTTGATGAGTCGCGCGCCACGTGTTCGGAGTGTGGCGCTCCACGCCCCCGTAAGGGTCGCAGCACATGCGGCGCGAGTCTGTGTGTTGAATCAGCCCGGTTGCAGGTGGCCGCCCGTCGCGCGCGTGAGGTAGCCCGTGCTGCCGCTGCGTTCCACGGTGCCACCGCTGTAATGAACCGCACGGTCGGGCCTTCTGGGCGCTGTACTGTCTGCGCTGCGCTGAGGAGGTGGACGCGTCGTGCCAGGCTGAGCGTCGTAAGCGGGCGGAGCGCGAAAGGGAAGAGGCAGCCCGCAAGTCGTGCCAGGGGCCGAAGTGCTCGAAGCCCGTGGGTCTATCGAGTGGCCGTGATCGTACCTATTGCTCTGACACGTGCCGTCGCGCTGCTGAGTACATCCGTAAGCGTGCCCGCACCAAGCCTGAGCCGGTACCGTGCCGTCGCTGCGGCAAGCCCATGCTCCTCAAGTTCCTTGACGGGGTGTGCCGTTCATGCCAGAAGATGCAGCGCACCGTGGCGCGCCGGGTCACCATTCAGCGTCGCGTACGTGAGGCGCACGGGGATGCCGGGTGTTTCCACTGTTCTGCCCCGCTGCCTGAAGGGGGTGTGATTGATCACTTGATCCCCATATCGCGGGGCGGTCTCTCGACAGTCGCGAACATGCGCGTGGTCTGCCTGCTCTGCAATGCATCGAAGAAGGATCAACTGATGGACGAGTGGTCTCCATGGCTTCGGATGGTAGCCACAGCACTGTGAGTGAGCACTGTCCGGCCGTCTATCAAACGATGGTTATTGAGACGCTGTGGGCCGGTAGAGCAAACGGGACATCGGAGTGTTCAAAACCCGTCTCAAAACATGTTCGAAACCCGTGGTGTTGTGAGACGAGTTTTGAGACGATCAGGTCATGGCGACGAACACGGGCACGCTGATCGGCTACCAGCGAGTCAGCACCAACGCGCAGGATGCGCAGCTTCAGGCGGACGCTCTCGCTGAGGCAGGATGCGCCCGTATCTTCGAGGACAAGGCGTCCGGTAGGAACGCCGACCGTGCCGGGCTGCTCGCTGCTCTCGACTGCATGCGGGAGGGTGACACCCTCACCGTGTGGAAGTTGGACCGGTTGGGCCGTTCCACCAAGGACGTGCTCACGATCGCCGAGGACCTGCACGCCCGGGGGATTGCCCTGCGGATTCTGACCGGCACGCTGGCCGGAAGCTACTCCCCGAAGGGTGAGGGCAAGTTCTTCTTCACGATGATGGTTGCCTTTGCTGAGCTTGAGCGAGACATGATCGTTGAGCGGACCCGCGCCGGGCTGGACGCTGCTAAGGCTCAAGGTCGAACCGGCGGGCGGCCCACTGTCATGGATGCTGACAAGCTCGCTGCGGCCAAGGCGCGTAAGGCCAAGGGAGAGAGCGTCACGGCCATTGCCAAGGCGCTCAATGTGTCCCGCGCGACGCTGTACCGGGCGGTTGCCGACACGGAGTGACTCGGCCCGACTTGAGAGATCGTCTGCCCATCGTGGTGAGCGGCCCTTCTCATGTCTGGACACAGGGGGGTGAGTCAATCTCTGCGCGAAGACGTCCCAGGGACCCGGCCCCCATGCCCCCGTACATCGCCGCAAAATTACGACCAGGGGGTCTGCCCGGGGCAGATCGGCTCGGCTACATTCGGCGGTTTCTGAGACGCGCAGAAAGCTGACACCTCGGGCTTTGCAGCTCCACTAACTGTCGACCAGCCTGGGCCAAGGTCTGATTTCGGTGGTCCGTCTGCCCGTCCACAGCGTAGTCTCCGGTGACCCGGGAGGTGACAGCGTGGCGTCGAACGGAAATCTACTGGTGCCGGCCCCGCTGGCGCACGTGGCTCCAACGGTCAGTGAGCTCTGTGCCGCTGGTTACGGAGTCTCAGCAGGCCCACGATTCTGCTTGATCTACCCGGACCGATCTATCGAGGGCAACAACTCCTTCGCCCTGGCCGGCCCGATCAGCGAGCGGCTGGGGATGCCCGTGCTCGCCACCTTCGTCTACGACTCGGACACGCTGGAGATGGAGGTGTCCCGCGACGGAAGGCTCGTCCACTCCTACCATTCCTGGCCGGACGTCAACGGGACGGAGGACAGCGACGGTGAGGAGTTCGACCCCTGGGCCAAGCCTGAGCCCATTGGAGCGGATCCGACGGCCTTCCTGGACTTCGCCGTCGGGCCGGTCGACCACTCCTTGTTGGCCTCCGCCCTTGCGAACGACCCCGTGGACCCGGCAGACAGAGATGTGGACGGACTCGCGAGCGGTTACGTCTGGGCCCAAGCACAGCACCACGACGTACTGAAGGCGCTCGGACACCCTGACCACGTGTTGAACCTCGCGCACCGGGACTACTTCCACATCAGCAGACCATGGCCTGTGCTTCCGGCCGGAATCGAGTGGAGCGACCTCACGCTCTTCGGGACAGCCGAAACTCCCCCGCTGATGACGCCCGACCTCCTGGCCGAGATTCGGGCGCTCCTTCCTGGCAATCCCCTGGGCTTCGACGGCATCGCCCGCCGACTGGGGATCACCACCGGCGCGATCTTCGGCCATGTCCCTGACCTCAAGGACGTGATCCAGGGCCACACCCGACCCTGACCTCCCACGCGGCAGACAGATTCTTCCCCCTGGAATGTCTCCACAGCCCGATGCGGTTGGATGCAGGTATGGCTTCACGTGCACGCGTTCGCGCCCCCGAGCTGATCGGCAAGGGTGGCTGGCTCAACACCGGCGGCGAAAATCTCTCCCTTGCCGACCTGCGAGGTAAGTGTGTCGTCGTAGACTTCTGGACCTTCTGCTGCATCAACTGCCTGCACGTCCTGGACGAGCTGCGCGAGCTGGAGGAGCAGCACCGGGACACCGTGGTGATCATCGGGGTGCACTCGCCCAAGTTCGTGCACGAGGCCGAGCACCAGGCGGTCGTCGACGCCGTGGAGCGGTACGGCGTGGAGCACCCGGTGCTGGACGACCCGGAGCTCGCCACCTGGAAGCAGTACGCGGTCCGGGCCTGGCCGACCCTGGTCGTCATCGACCCCGAGGGGTACGTCGTCGCCCAGCACGCCGGCGAGGGCCACGCGCACGCGATCGCGCGGCTGGTCGAGGAGCTGGAGGCGGAGCACGAGGCGAAGGGCACCCTGCGGCGCGGCGACGGCCCGTACGTGCCGCCGGAGCCCGAGCCGACCGCGTTGCGCTTCCCCGGCAAGGCCCTGCTGCTGCCCTCGGGGAACTTCCTGGTCAGCGACACCACCCGGCACCAGCTGGTGGAGCTGGCCGACGACGCGGAGACGGTCGTACGGCGGTTCGGCTCCGGCACGCGCGGTCTCGTCGACGGCCCGGCGGACACCGCCTCCTTCAACGAGCCGCAGGGCCTCGCGCTCCTCGACGACGGCTCGGTGGTCGTCGCCGACACCGTCAACCACGCCCTGCGCCGCCTCGACCTCGCCACCGGTCGGGTGACCACTCTCGCCGGCACCGGCCGCCAGTGGTGGCAGGGCTCCCCGACCTCCGGTCCGGCCCGCGAGATCGACCTGTCCTCCCCCTGGGACGTGGCGGTCTTCGGCGGCCGGGTGTGGATCGCCATGGCGGGTGTGCACCAGTTGTGGGCGTACGACCCGGACGGGGGCACCTCCCAGGCTTTCGGCTCGGGGGGAGGAACGGTGGCGGTCGCCGCCGGCACCACCAACGAGGGACTGGTCGACGGGCCGCCGGCCGAGGCCTGGTTCGCGCAGCCGTCCGGTCTCGCGGCCACCGCCGACCGGCTCTGGGTCGCCGACTCCGAGACGAGCGCCCTGCGCTGGGTCGGCCTGGACGGCCATGTCCACACGGCCGTGGGCACCGGCCTCTTCGACTTCGGCCACCGGGACGGCGCGGCCGGCCAGGCCCTGCTCCAGCACCCGCTGGGCGTGACGGCCCTGCCCGACGGCTCGGTCGCGGTGTCCGACACCTACAACCACGCGCTGCGCCGCTACGACCCGGCGACCGGCGAGGTCACCACGCTGGCGACGGACCTGAGAGAGCCGAGCGACGCGGTGCTGGCGGGCGACGACATCGTGGTGGTCGAGTCGGCCCGCCACCGCCTGACCCGGCTGCGGCTGCCCGAGGAGGCGGTCCGGGTGGAGTCGGTCGCCCACCGCACCCGGCGCGCGGCGACCGAGGTCGCTCCCGGCGGGCTCCGCCTGGACGTGATCTTCCAGGCCCCGGCGGGCCAGAAGCTCGACACGCGTTACGGCCCGTCGACCCGCCTCCTGGTCTCCTCGACCCCGCCCGAGCTGCTTCTCAAGGGCGAGGGCGCCGACACCGACCTGTCGAGAGACCTGGACCTGAACCCGGCGATCGGCGAGGGCGTCCTGCATGTCTCGGCGATGGCGGCGTCCTGCGACGACGACGAGGCGAACGAATATCCGGCCTGCCACGTGCACCAGCAGGACTGGGGGGTGCCGGTGCGGATCACGGAGGGTGCGGCGAGCCGGCTTCCTCTTGTCCTGGCCGGTATGGATCAGGACGCCTAGGCGCAGCGCCCCGTAGGGGGCGGCGGGGCCGTGTCGACTTGCGGCTGCCGCCGCGTGGGCGCGCGGCCCCCACCCGCCCGCAGCCGGACTACGGCCGGCTACCGCCTGCGGGGAGCCAGCTTGAACAGCGCCACGCCGGCCGCCACCAGGGTCGTGGCCGCCACCACTATCGCCATGCTGTTGATCCACAGCCCGGTGGCGGCCAGGGTCGCGCCCCCGGCGCCCACCGTGCCCGCGCCGATCACTCGTCCGTACATCGTGCTTCTCCTCCGAGGGGTGACATGTGGGGGGCAGGGTCGGTGCGGTCGCCCGGCAACGGGCTCACGTCGCCACCCACTTCTCCTCGCTGCGGCGTATCAGCCCCCACAGCGAGGTGAAGTAGACGGCGTGCTGGAAGAGGTCGTAGAGCATCTCCGGGACCATCAGCGCGGCGACCAGGACGGCCTTCGGCCCCGCCCGCCGTACCGAGACGGTCTTCTCGACCACGAAGATCAGGCCGATCGCCGTCCAGAACGGCGAGAAGCCGGGCCAGCCGTACAGGGTGGTGTACGTGGCCATGTAGGTCAGGTAGATCAGGAAGGAGAGCGCGCCGAAGCCCATCAGGAACTGCTGGAGGAAGTAGCGGGCGGTGACCCGGGTCCAGCCGTAGTCGCGGAGGTTCTCCAGGGCGCCGCGCTGCCACCGCAGCCGCTGGTGCCAGAGTTTGGGGAGCGTCGGCATGACCTCGGTGGTGACCGCGCAGCCCGCCGGGGACATCGCCCGGTAGCCGAGGGTCTTGACCGCCTTGGTCATCTCGTCGTCCTCGGTGAGCGAGGCGAGGCTGTAGTAGCCGCTCCCGCCGCCGAGTTCGCCGGAACGGCGCGCCGCGCGGACCTCGCGCAGCACGCGGGCGCGGAACATCGTGCCGGTGCCGGTGAGGACCTGGGCCTTGCCGCCGGTGCGGTCCAGTTCCCAGGCGTAGCGGTGGAACTCCATGCGCTGGAGCAGGCCGAGGAAGCCGCCGCCGTCCTCGCCGTAGAAGACCCCGCCGACCGCGCCGACCTTGCGGTTGAAGGTGGCGATCGCGGTCTCGACGAACCAGGGGTTGAGGACGGTGTCGGCGTCCTGGACGAGCAGCAGGTCCCGGTCGTCCAGGTGCGGCAGCACCCAGGCGATGGCCTGGTTGAGGGCGCCGGCCTTCTTGTGGGTGTTGCCCTGGGTGGGGAAGACCCGGGCGCCGTGGGCGACGGCGACGGCGGCCGTGTCGTCGGTGCAGTTGTCGGTCACGACGACGATGAGGTCGGGGCGCCGGGTCTGCTCCCAGAGGCCGTCGATGGCGGCGGAGATACGTTCCTGCTCGTTGTGCGCCGGGATCAGGACGGCGAGTCTGGGGCGGGCGCCCGCTTCCTCCGGGGCGGCGTGGGCACGGCGCGCGGCATGACGGCGCACGGCTCGGTACCCCCCTGTCGTGAAGGCCGCAGGGATCCGGAAGCCGATCCTCCGGATCCATCGGTGCTCTCAGTCTTCACGAAATCCGTACAACTCTGGTAGTTGAAACCTGTAACGGATTGCTCACGATCGCCTGTGATGTCCCTGTGAGTGTGACTACCACCACTCTGGTCGGTCTGATCTGTCTGTCCGTTACGCGCCGTACCCGTCGCCGTATCCGTCACGGCCGTGATGGTGCCGTTCCTCCTCGACCACGGCCGTCGGCGGCACGACGACCCGGCGGCGCCGGGCGATGCTGCTGAACGTGGCGACTCCGATGATGCCGACGGCCATCAGGATCAGGCCCACGACGTCGAGGTTGACGCCCTGCATGTGCCAGTCGGTCGCGAACGCGAGGATGGCCCCCACGGCGATGAGGATGATGCACCCGCCGAGACCCATGAGCGTTGCCTCCCCTTCAGGTTCGGTGGCTTGGTTCACACCGGGTACCCAGGGGCGGACGGGCCATGTGCGGCCGCGCCGTACGGCTGCCCGCAACTACCCTTCCAGGAACGCCACCAGCGCGTTCGCCAGCAGGAACGGGTCGTCGGCGCCGCACAGTTCGCGGGCGCTGTGCATGGAGAGGATGGCCGCGCCGATGTCGACGGTCCGGATGCCGTGGCGGGCCGCGGTGATCGGGCCGATCGTGGTGCCGCAGGGCATCGAGTTGTTGGAGACGAAGGTCTGGAAGGGCACCCCGGCCTTGTCGCAGGCGGCGGCGAAGATCGCCCGGCCCGAACCGTCGGTGGCGTAGCGGTTGTTGACGTTGACCTTGAGGATCGGGCCGCCGTTCGCGCGCGGCTGGTGCGTCGGGTCGTGGCGCTCCGCGTAGTTGGGGTGGACGGCATGGCCCATGTCGGAGGAGAGGCAGACGGTGCCCGCGAAGGCCCTCGCCCGGTCCTCGTACGACCCGCCGCGCGCCAGCACCGTGCGCTCCAGCACGCTGCCGAGCAGCGGACCGTCCGCGCCGGTGTCGGACTGGGAGCCGGTCTCCTCGTGGTCGAAGGCGGCGAGGACGGGGATGTACGGCAGTTCCGCGTCGCCCGCCGCGACGGCCGCGAGGGCCGCCGTGCCGGCGTGCACGGAGAGCAGGTTGTCCATCCGGGGGCCGGCCAGCAGCTCCTGGTCGCGGCCCAGGTAGGCGGGCGGTTCCACGGCGTAGGTCATCAGGTCCCAGCCGGTCACCGAGCCGGCCGGCAAGCCCGCCTCCTGCTCCAGGAAGGCGATCAGGTCGCCGTCGCGGACGTCGTCGCCGAGGCCCCAGACCGGTTGCAGGTGGCGCTGCCGGTCGAGCTTGAGGCCATCGGTGCTGACCGAACGGTCCAGGTGGATGGCGAGCTGGGGCACCCGCAGCAGCGGCCGGTTCACGTCGACGAGGCGGGTGGAGCCGTCGCGCAGGCTGAGCCGTCCGGCCAGGCCCAGGTCCCGGTCGAGCCAGGAGTTCATGAGCGGTCCGCCGTAGATCTCCACGGCCACCTGGCGGAAACCGTGCGCCCCGGAGTCCGGGCGGGGCTTGACCCGCAGGTTCGGGGAGTCGGTGTGGGCGCCGACGATCCGGAACGGCGTGTGGGGCGCGGCGCCCTCCGGGACGTACCAGGCGATGATCGCGCCGCCGCGCAGCACGTACCTGCCGCCCGACCCCGCGGCGGAAGCCGCTGATGTCTCCGTGTCCCAGGCGTCCGTCTCGGCGACCTGCCGGAAACCGGCCTTCTCCAGCCGGGCGGCGGCGTTCGCCACGGCGTGGTACGGCGTGGGACCGGCCGCGAGGAAGGACATCAGGTCGTCGGTGTGGCCGCGATCGAAGCGGGAGGGTTCGCTCATGTTCTTCACCTTAACGACGCGCGGTGGCCCGCTCCCGGGAAGGAGCGGGCCACCGCGGGGGGAACCTGTGCGGGTCGGATCCTCAGAAAGCCGCCTCGTCCAGATCCATCAGGTCGAGGTCGACGTCGGCCGCGACCTTGCGGGCCAGGGTGACGCCCGGCAGCACGTTGGCCGCGAAGAACTTCGCCGCCGCGATCTTGCCGGTGTAGAACGGCACATCCTTGCTGGAGGCCGTCTCCAGCTTCTCGGCGGCGATCGCGGCGCCCTTGAGCAGCAGGTAGCCGACGACCACGTCACCGGAGGCGAGCAGCAGGCGGGTGGTGTTCAGGCCCACCTTGTAGATGTTCCTGACGTCCTGCTCGGTGGCCGCGAGGTCGGTCAGCATCAGGCCGACGATGGCCTCCAGCTCGACGGCCGCCTTCGCGAGGTGCTCACGGGCGCCCGCCAGTTCCTCGCCGCCCGTCCCCAGCGCCAGGAACTTCTTGATGTCCTCGGCGAGGGAGTTCAGCGCCGCGCCCTGGTTGCGGACGATCTTCCGGAAGAAGTAGTCCTGGCCCTGGATCGCGGTGGTGCCCTCGTACAGGGTGTCGATCTTGGCGTCGCGGATGTACTGCTCGATCGGGTACTCCTGGAGGAAGCCGGAGCCGCCGAAGGTCTGCAGCGACTGCGCGAGCTGCTCGTAGCCCTTCTCGGAGCCGTAGCCCTTCACGATCGGCAGGAGCAGGTCGTTGAGCGCGTGCTCCGTCGTCGCGTCCTCGCCGGCCGCCTCCTTGACGGCGATCGCGTCCTGGACGGAGGCCGTGTAGAGGACGAGGGCGCGCATGCCCTCCGCGTACGCCTTCTGCGTGATCAGCGAGCGGCGCACGTCGGGGTGGTGGGTGACGGTGACCTTCGGCGCGGTCTTGTCCATGAAGTTCGCGAGGTCGGGGCCCTGGACGCGCTCCTTGGCGTACTCCAGCGCGTTGAGGTAGCCGGTCGACAGCGTCGAGATGGCCTTCGTGCCGACCATCATGCGGGCGAACTCGATGATCCGGAACATCTGGCGGATGCCGTCGTGCCGGTCGCCGATCAGCCAGCCCTTGGCCGGGTGGCGGTCGCCGAAGGTCATCTCGCAGGTGTTGGAGGCCTTCAGGCCCATCTTGTGCTCGACGTTCGTCGCGTAGACGCCGTTGCGCTCGCCCAGCTCGCCGGTCTCGAAGTCGAACAGGTACTTCGGGACGAGGAAGAGGGACAGGCCCTTGGTGCCCGGACCGGCACCCTCGGGGCGCGCCAGCACGTAGTGGAGGATGTTCTCCTCCATGTCGTGCTCACCGGAGGTGATGAAGCGCTTCACGCCCTCGATGTGCCAGGAGCCGTCCTCCTGCTGGACCGCCTTGGTGCGGCCGGCGCCGACGTCCGAACCCGCGTCGGGCTCGGTGAGCACCATGGTCGAACCCCAGGTCCGCTCCACGGCGATCTGCGCGATCTTCTTCTGGACCTCGTTGCCCTCGTCGTAGAGGATGCCGGCGAACGCCGGGCCGGAGGAGTACATCCACACGGCCGGGTTCGAGCCGAGGACCAGCTCCGCGTACGACCAGATCAGGGACGGGGGAGCCGTCGTGCCGCCGATGGCCTCGGGCAGGCCGAGCCGCCAGTACTCGGACTCCATGAAGGCCTTGTAGCTCTTCTTGAAGGACGCCGGCACCGGGGCCGTGTTCGTCTCGGGGTCGAAGACCGGCGGGTTGCGGTCGGCGTCCGCGAAGGACTCCGCCAGCTCGTTCTCCGCGAGCCGGGTCAGCTCCTCGAGGATGCTCTTCGCGGTGTCGGTGTCCATCTCGGCGAACGGGCCGGTGCCGTACAGCTTGTCGCGCCCGAGCACTTCGAACAGGTTGAATTCGATGTCGCGGAGGTTGGACTTGTAGTGCCCCATGGTGACGGCTCCGTATCCGGATCGGCGAGGCACTGGATCCTCGCGCAAGCTTTCACATACCAACGAGTAGTTCCGATGATGCTACCCGTCGGTAATAAGACGCAACCCCCTCAGGTGAAGTGTGAGAAGGGTCTACCTTCTCGCGGACGCCGCGTGTCTCGGTAGGCTTGCGCGCATGTATGGATACGGCCAGCCCATGGACGGTGGGGCCGCTCAGCAGCAGTACGCCTCGTCGCAGCAGCAGATGGCCGGCGGTCTCGGCGGATACGGCCAGCAGGCGCCGCTCTACCCCGAGCCGTCCCCGCCCTCGCTCGCGGACGCGGTGCGCGCCTTCACCACCGGGCAGGTGACGGCCGAGGACTTCCAGCAGGTCTTCGCCACGTCCAAGGTGTACTGCCCGCGCGGCGACAACCCCGGCTTCCTGGCCCTGCACAACACCCAGCAGCCGGTGATCCCGATGTTCACCTCGCTGAAGGAACTGCGCCGGTACGCGGGCAAGGAGTCCAAGTACTTCGTGATCACCGGCGCCGAGGTCATCGACCTTCTCCCGACCGGCTACGGCTTCGTCCTGGACATGGAGGGCGAGCACCGGATGGTCTTCGACGCGAAGGCGGTCGAGCAGATGGTCGACTTCGCGATGCGGCGGATGTACGGCTAGTCGCTCCGCTTGGACGCTCCGCCGCAAGTGCCGCGACCTGCCGACCGCGCTGCCGTCGTGGCCGGTCGCTCCCCCGGGTTCCCCGCTTCGCCTCAGCCCGGGGACCCCCGTCGCGGCGGTAGCCGCATACCGGATACGGCCCCGCGCCCCCTTCGGGGTTCTGCCGGCCGCAGCGGACTGCGGCGGACCCGCTCGGACCGCGGACGCTCGACGGCGTCCATCGGCGGCCGCCCGCCGGAAACTCACCCCCTGGTTGTCACAGCCATGCCATAGGCTGCCTCTGGCAGCCGCGCCCCGCGCGCAACCGCTCTTTCCGCGGTCGTGCACGGGTGCCGCGCGGCGCTCTCATCCACCCGGCGAACCCGGGTTCTCACTGGGGGTTTCATCACTGTGCGCATGCGCAGCACTTCGGTCGCGACGGCGCTCGCGGTCGTCTTCAGCTCGGCGGCGCTGAGCGTCGTGGCGGCGGGGACCGCCTCGGCAGCTGCCACCACCGTCACCAACATCGGCGGTTTCGTCGTGGACGGCGCCCTCCAGCGGGTGTTCGTCGGCGACGCGGCGAACGGCAGGATCGTCGCCTCCGACTACAACGGCACCCTCGTCGACTCGGACTCCGGCCTCGGCAGCGTCAGCGACCTGGCCCTGTCGGACGACGGCTCCACCCTGTACGCGGCCCTGCCCAACACCCACCAGGTCCTCGCCCTCGACCCGGCCACGCTGGACGTGAAGACGACGTACAGCATCCCGACCGACACCGGCCCCCGCCACCTGGCCTTCGCCGGCGGCAAGGCGTGGTTCTCCTACGGCGACCAGTGGGACGGCGACATCGGGTCCATCGACCCGACGGTGGACCCGGCGGGCGGCACCGACCCGGTCGCGATGACGCAGTTCCCCACCGAGGGCACCTCGGTCGGCATCTGGGGCCAGGGGCTGCTGGACACCGACCCGACCCGGCCGGGCCTGCTGGCCGTCGGGGAGACCGGGATCTCCACCGACTCCATGGCCGTCCTCGACGTCTCGGACGGCACCGCCAAGGTCACCGCCTGGTACGACGGCGACTACACCCTGAACAGCGGCATCTCCGACATCGACCTCGTCCCCGGCGCCGACCAGGTGCTGATCAACGGCACCGACCGGGACGCGTGGACGGACGGCAAGTTCAGCAAGGCCGGCTCCTACCCCGGAGCGTGGGGTGCCGACATCGCGCCGAACGGGCTGGTGGCCCAGTTCAACGCGGGCAAGGTCGCCGTCTACCGGCCCGACGCCACCAAGCCGCTGCGCACCTACAGCCTCGGCACCTCGACCGACTACGCCACCGGCAACCTGCGCTGGGCGCCGGACTCCTCGCGGATCTTCGCGCTGGCGCCGAACGGCAGCTCCTACACGCTCAAGGTCCTGACCCAGCCGACGCTCAACGTGCCGACGCTCACGGTCAACGCCCCGAGCTCGGCGCCCCGCGCCAAGAAGCTCACCGTCACCGGCAAGCTCTCGGCGACGGTCCCGCTGCCCGCCGGTGCCAGGCTCTCCGTCACCCGCACCGACATCGAGAGCCCCGGCGGCAAGACGCTCGCCGCCGTCACGGTCAAGGCGGACGGCACCTACTCCTTCGCCGACACCCCGCCGGCCGGCGGCACGGTCACGTACAAGGTGACCTACGCGGGCGACGCCGGGCACACCACGGCCACCGCCTCCGACAAGGTGGCGGTCTCCCGCGCGGCGACCGGCCTGAGCCTGAACAACAACGGCAAGCTGTACAACTACGGCACCGGCGTCAAGTTCACCGCGCACCTGGGGACGACGTACAAGAACCGTTCGGTCAGGATCTACGCGGACCCCTTCGGCGGCGACAAGCCGAAGAAGCTGATCAAGACCGGCAAGGTGGACTCCCGCGGGAACATCGCCGCCTGGGTGGACATGACCCGCGACACGGCCGTCTCCGCGGTCTTCGACGGGGACGCCCGCTACGCGCCGAAGACCGCGAAGGTCACGGCGTACGCGCGGGTCAAGGTCTCCACCGCCGTCTCCAAGCACTACAAGACGGCGAAGATCGGCTCGACGTCGTACTACTGGTTCCACAAGAACACCGACCCGGTCCTCACCACGACCATGACCTACTACCCGGGCCGCGAGCAGCGCCTGGACGTCCAGGTCTACTACCAGGGCACGTGGTACTCGACGGACTCCGAGTACTTCCCGGTCGCCTCGAACGGCAAGTCGGGCGTGCGCCTCGGGGCGCCGGGTGAGTCCGGGATCCGGGCGCGGGTGCGTTCGGTGTACGTCAACGGCTCGTCGGGCGACTCCGTGAACTCCACGACGTACGGCGCGTGGAAGTACCTCTACTTCAGCAACTGATCCACCGATCGGGGATGACCGGGCCCGGAGGGAATGTCCTCCGGGCCTTCTCCGTTGAGGGTGGCAGAAAGTTCAACGCTCAACTAAACTGGGCGCACAAGGAGGAGCCAACATGCCTGCAGTGACTGTCGAGAACCCGCTCACTCTGCCTCGAGTGGCCGCCCCGGCCGACGCGGTGGCCCGCCCCGTGCTCACCGTCACGACCGCGCCGAGCGGTTTCGAGGGTGAGGGTTTCCCGGTGCGCCGGGCGTTCGCGGGGATCAACTACCGCCACCTCGACCCGTTCATCATGATGGACCAGATGGGTGAGGTGGAGTACGCGCCGGGCGAGCCCAAGGGCACCCCCTGGCACCCGCACCGCGGCTTCGAGACCGTCACCTACATCATCGACGGCATCTTCGACCACCAGGACTCGCAGGGCGGCGGTGGCACGATCACCAACGGCGACACCCAGTGGATGACCGCGGGCTCGGGCCTCCTCCACATCGAGGCCCCGCCGGAGCACCTGGTCATGTCCGGCGGTCTCTTCCACGGCCTCCAGCTGTGGGTGAACCTGCCGGCCAAGGACAAGATGATGGCGCCGAGGTACCAGGACATCCGCGGCGGCCAGGTGCAGCTGCTGACCTCCCCCGACGGCGGTGCGCTGCTGCGCGTCATCGCGGGCGAGCTGGACGGCCAGGCCGGCCCCGGCATCACGCACACCCCGATCACGATGATCCACGCCACGCTCGCCCCCGGCGCCGAGGTCACGCTGCCCTGGCGCGAGGACTTCAACGGACTCGCCTACGTGCTGGCCGGCAAGGGCTCGGTGGGCGCCGAGCGCCGCCCGATCCACCTCGGCCAGACCGCCGTCTTCGGCAGCGGCTCCTCGCTGACCGTCCGCGCGGACGAGAAGCAGGACTCGCACACGCCGGACCTGGAGGTCGTGCTCCTCGGCGGGCAGCCGATCCGTGAGCCGATGGCCCACTACGGCCCGTTCGTCATGAACACCAAGGACGAGCTCATGCAGGCCTTCGAGGACTTCCAGAAGGGCCGCCTGGGCACGATCCCGGCCGTACACGGCATGACCGAATCGGGCCCGCAGGCCTGACCGAACCCCCTTCCAGGAGGCCCGACGCACCCCGCGCCGGGCCTCCCGCCTTTCGACCTCGCTTCTTGAGTGACCGAGTCGGGTGGTGGGTGGGCGAAGGTTTCGGGGGTCCAGGGGGCGGAGCCCCCTGGTACGGCGGCTGGAGGCACGTTCACCCGGCAGGGGGTGTACGGCGGGGCGTCCGTCGGCCTCGCATGGTCCGCTGGACGCGTGCAGCTGTTGCCCGAGCCCGTGCGCCGTTTCGCCGCGTGGTGTGCCGTACTGCTGCTGGCCGCCGGGATCGGATACGTCGGCGTCCGGCTCTGCTCGGAGTTCCGCACCGCGGTGATCCCGGTCCTGCTCGCCCTGCTCGGCAGCGCGCTCCTCGGCCCCTGTACCGACGGCTCGTGCAGGTCGGCGTGCACCGCTCCGTCGCCGCCGGCCTCACCTGCGTCGCCGTCGTGGCCGTCGTCGGCGGTGCCGTCTACATCGTCGTCGCGGCCCTCGTCGACACCGGGGACCAGATCGTCGCCTCTCTCAAGGAGGCCGCGAAGTCCCTGGCCAAGCACTTCGGGGCCGCCGGAACCTCGGTCGGCGACCTGGCCGGCAACGCCCGGAACCTGCTGAGCAGGTTCGGCGGTACCGCCGCCTCCAACGTCATCAGCGGGGTGAGCGTCGTCGGCGAGAGCATCGCCATGGCCGTCCTCGCGCTGCTCCTCGTCTTCTTCTTCCTGCGCGACTCGCACCGGGTGGTCGACGCCATCCGGTCCGTCGCGCCCGCCTCCGGCGCCGACATGGTCGAGGCCATGGCCCGCCGTGCCTTCGAAGGCATCGAGGGCTTCATGCGCGGCACCACCGTCATCGCGTTCATCGACGCCGTCTGCATCACCGTCGGCCTGCTGGTCCTGCGCGTACCGGGGGCCTTCGGACTGGGCGCGCTCGTCCTCGTCGGCGCCTACATCCCGTACCTCGGCGCCTTCATCTCCGGTGCCGTCGCCGTCCTGGTCGCCCTCGCCGACCGCGGCTTCGTCATCGCGCTGTGGGCGCTGGGCGTCGTACTCGCCGTGCAGGTGCTGGAGGGCCATGTGCTTCAGCCCGTGATCCAGAGCCGCACCGTGCAGATGCACCCGGCGGTGGTGATGCTGGCCATCACCGGTGGCGCCTCCGTGGCCGGGATCCTCGGCATGCTGCTGGCCGTACCGCTCACCGCGGCCGCCTTCGGGGTCGTACACGAACTGCGCATCCGCTACGCCGGCGGTCAGCGTCCGCCGGCCGACGCCACCGGCTGACGCCACGCGCTGCCGTCACCGGCTACGACTTGCCGCCCTCGTACAGCTCGAACCAGATGCTCTTGCCCTGCCCGCGCGGGTCGACGCCCCAGGCGTCCGCCAGGATCTCGATCAGCACCAGACCGCGGCCGGAGGAGGCCAGTTCGCCGGGGCGGCGCTTGTGCGGAAGGTCGTCGCCGGCGTCCGTGACCTCGATCCGCAGCCGGCGCTCGGGCGTCTGGCCGGAGACCTCGGCGAGCAGCAGCGCGTCCGCGTCGGTGTGGACCAGGACGTTCGTGAGCATCTCGGAGACCAGCAGGGCCGCGGAGTCGACCTGGTCGGGCGAGCCCCAGTCGTGCAGCAGTTCGCGCACGTGCTGGCGGGCCTCGGCGATCCGCTCGGGCTCGTCCTGGGCCACCGACAGCAGGGTCCGGCGGATTTGCGGCCGTACCGCCAGGGGTTCGTCGCCGGGCCGGCCGATGCCCGGCCGGGACAGCAGCAGGACCGCTATGTCGTCCTCGCGGCGGTCGGCCAGCGGCCCGGTGGTGTGGTGGGAGGAAGGGCCGTGCACGGCCTGGACCAGCCCGTCGGCCAGTTTCTCCAGGTCGCCGTCGCCGTGCTCCTCCATGATCGTGCGGATCCGCTGCCAGCCGCTCTCCATGTCGTGGCCGCCGGTCTCGATCAGACCGTCGGTGCACAGCATCATCGTCTCGCCGGGTTCCAGGGCGAACCGCGTCGTCGGATAGTCGGCGTCCGGATCGATGCCGAGCGGCAGCCCGCCCGCCGTCGGCCGCCGCAGCACCGTGCCGTCGGCCATCCGGATCGTCGGGTCCAGATGCCCCGCACGGGCGATCTCCAGCACCCCGGTCGCCGGATCCGCCTCGACGTACAGGCAGGTCGCGAAGCGCAGGTCGGCGTTGTCCTCGGCGTAGGTGATGCCATGCAGGAACCGGGAGGCCCGGGAGAGCACCGCGTCCGGGCGGTGGCCCTCGGCGGCGTAGGCGCGCAGCGCGATCCGCAGCTGGCCCATCAGGCCCGCGGCCCGTACGTCATGGCCCTGGACGTCGCCGATGACCAGGGCGTGCCGGCCGGAGGGCAGCGGGATCATGTCGTACCAGTCGCCGCCCACCTGGAGGCCGCCGCCGGTCGGTATGTAGCGGGCGGCCGTGTCCATGCCGGGTATCTCGGGGCCCAGCGTCGGCAGCATGGAGCGCTGGAGTCCGTCCGTCAGCTCCCGCTCCGAGTCCGCGATCCCGGCCCGGGACAGGGCCTGCGCCAGCATCCGGGCCACCGTGGTGAGCACGGACCGCTCGTCGGGGGTGAACGACACCGGGTAGGTGAAGCCCGCCATCCAGGCGCCCATGGTCCGGCCGGCCACCGTCAGCGGCAGGAAGGCCCAGGACCGGCGGCCGAAGCGCTCGGCGAGCGGCCAGGTCACCGGGTAGCGGGACTGGTACTGCTCGGCGGAGGAGAGATAGACCGCCCGCCCGGTCCGCACCACCTCGGCGGCCGGGTAGTCCGTGTCCAGCGGCATGCTGCTGAAGAGGCTGTCCTCATCGATGTCCTGGCCGTGGTGGCCGGTCATCATCAGCCGGTCGCCCTTGACCCCGTAGACCACCAGCCCGTCCGGGGAGAACCCCGGCATCGACAGGTTCGCGGCGACCCGCAGCACCTCCTCGGTGGACCGTGCCTCGGCCAGGGCCCGGCCCGCGTCCAGCAGGAACGCCTCCCGGGAGCGTCGCCAGTCGCCGGTGACCGGGTGCTGGGCGGCGGTGCCGGGGGACGGTTCGGAGACCTCCTGGATGGTGCCCGTCACCCGGTACACGCGCTCCTCGGCGTCGTACACCGGCCGGAAACGGCTGCGCACGGTGCGGATCAGCCGCCCCCGCTCGTCCATGACCCGCAGCCGGACTTCCCCAAGGGTGCCCTCGACCGCGGCCAGCCGGGTGATGCTGGTGTTCTCGTTCCAGTCCACGGGGTGGAACCGGGACCGGACCAGGGCCTCCGACAGGACGGAGGGCTCGGCGGGCAGCCCGATCAGCCGGGCCGCCTCCGCGTCCGCGGTGACCAGCCCGGTGGCGGTGTCCCAGTGCCACAGCCCGGTCGCGAGGGCGGCGAGCACGTCCTCCACGGCGGGCAGGGGCTCGCCAGATCGCATTGCCCCACTTTAAGAAGATGGGATCGGAGACTGCCACTGTTTCCGCTGGGATAAATGGTGGGGAGGCGATCTTTGGGTGCCCGGTACCCTTGATGGGTCCGGGCCCGTGGCCCGTCCCGGTCGAGGAGAGCACCTCGGCAGAACCCGAAGAAGAGGAACATCCGACGATGCATCGGTACAGGTCCCACACCTGCGGCCAGCTCCGCGCCTCTGACGTCGGCACCGACGTCCGGCTGAGCGGCTGGCTGCACAATCGGCGCGACCTGGGCGGCATCCTCTTCATCGATCTGCGCGACCACTACGGCATCACGCAGCTCGTCGCCCGCCCCGGCACCCCGGCGTACGAGGCCCTGGACAAGCTCTCCAAGGAGTCCACGGTCCGCGTCGACGGCCGCGTTGTTTCACGTGGAACCGAGAACATCAACTCCGACCTGCCCACCGGCGAGGTCGAGGTCGAGGTCGGCGAGGTCGAGCTGCTCGGCGCGGCCGCCCCGCTGCCGTTCACGATCAACACCGAGGACGGGGTCAACGAGGAGCGGCGCCTGGAGTACCGCTTCCTGGACCTGCGCCGCGAGCGCATGCACCGCAACATCATGCTGCGTACGGCCGTGATCTCGGCCATCCGCCACAAGATGGTCGCCCTCGGCTTCAACGAGATGGCCACGCCGATCCTCACCGCGACCTCCCCCGAGGGTGCCCGTGACTTCGTCGTCCCCTCCCGCCTGAACCCGGGCAAGTTCTACGCCCTGCCCCAGGCCCCGCAGCAGTTCAAGCAGCTGCTGATGATCTCCGGCTTCGACCGCTACTTCCAGATCGCGCCCTGCTTCCGCGACGAGGACGCCCGCGCCGACCGCTCGCCCGGCGAGTTCTACCAGCTCGACGTCGAGATGAGCTTCGTCGAGCAGGAGGACGTCTTCCGCCCGATCGAGCAGCTGATGACCGAGCTCTTCGAGGAGTTCGGGGGCGGCCGGCACGTCACGTCCCCCTTCCCGAGGATCCCGTTCCGCGAGGCGATGCTGAAGTACGGCTCCGACAAGCCGGACCTGCGGGCCCAGCTGGAGCTCGTCGACATCACCGACATCTTCGAGGGCTCGGAGTTCAAGGCCTTCGCCGGCAAGCACGTCCGCGCCCTGCCGGTCCCGGCGGTCCAGGACCAGCCCCGCAAGTTCTTCGACCAGCTCGGCGACTTCGCCGTCTCGCAGGGCGCCAAGGGCCTGGCCTGGGTGCGCGTCGGCGAGGACGGCTCGCTGACCGGCCCGATCGCCAAGTTCCTCACCGAGGAGAACGTGGCCGAGCTCACCAAGCGGCTCCAGCTGGCCGCCGGGCACGCCGTCTTCTTCGGCGCGGGCGAGTTCGACGAGGTCTCCAAGATCATGGGCGCGGTGCGGGTCGAGGCCGCGCGTCGCGCCGGGCACTTCGAGGAGAACGTCTTCCGGTTCTGCTGGATCGTCGACTTCCCGATGTTCGAGAAGGACGAGGACACGGGGAAGATCGACTTCTCCCACAACCCGTTCTCCATGCCCCAGGGCGGTATGGAGGCCCTGGAGACCCAGGACCCGCTGGACATCCTCGCCTGGCAGTACGACATCGTCTGCAACGGCGTCGAGCTGTCCTCCGGCGCCATCCGGAACCACGAGCCCGACATCATGCTGAAGGCCTTCGGCATCGCGGGCTACGACGAGGAGACCGTCGAGCGCGAGTTCGCCGGCATGCTCCGCGCGTTCCGCTTCGGCGCCCCGCCGCACGGCGGCATCGCCCCGGGCGTGGACCGCATCGTCATGCTCCTCGCCGACGAGCCCAACATCCGCGAGACCATCGCCTTCCCGCTCAACGGCAACGCCCAGGACCTGATGATGGGCGCGCCGACCGAGCTGGACGAGACCCGCCTGCGTGAGCTGCACCTGTCCATCCGGAAGCCGCAGCCGAAGTAGGGCACGCAAGAAACGGGACAGCTGACCGAAGCTGAACGGAAGGCTCGAAACCGGCGTCGGTTTCGAGCCTTTCGCCTGCGCACCGCGCATTCACAGCTCTCTCCGATGTCCCCACAGCTTCGCCTTGTCTACGGTCCCGGACCATGACAGACACCCACTCCCCCACGGATGCTCGATCCTCCGAAGAGAAAAGGAAGTTGGCCCGTCGTACGGTCCTGGCGGCCAGCAGTGCGGCCGTGACCGCGGTGGGCGTCGGCAGCGCCTTCGCGGCGAGCGACGGCGCCACCGCCGCGGCGTCCGGCGCCAGAGCCGAGGCCTCGCCGTCGGCCTCGGAGGGCGCCTGCTACACGCTCACCTCCGAACTGGTCGAAGGCCCCTACTACATCGACGCCGACAAGCTCCGCCAGGACGTCACCGAGGACCAGGCGGGCATCCCCCTGCACCTCACCCTCAAGGTGATCGACGCGGAGACCTGCAAGCCGCTCAGGAACGCGGCCGTGGACATCTGGCACTGCAACGCCTCGGGGATCTACTCGGGGTACGAGTCGAGCGGCAGCGGCGGCGGAGGCGGCACCCCGCCGACCGGCGCGCCGACCGGCACCCCCACCGGACCCCCGCCCGGCGGTGGCGGCGGCCACCAGGAGCCGACCGACGACACGCGGTACCTGCGCGGCACCTGGCGCACCGACCGGCACGGGCACGTCACCTTCAGGACCGTCTTCCCCGGCTGGTACCGGGGCCGCTGCGTCCACATCCACGTCAAGGTGCACGTGGACGGCGAGTGGACGGACGCCGGCTACGAGGGCGGCCACACCTGCCACACCGGCCAGCTCTTCTTCGACGAGAAGTCGGTGCTGCTGTCGGCCGAGGTGGAGCCCTACGCGAGCAACACCACCACCCGTACCACCCTCGACGAGGACACCATCTACCCGGACAACGGCCACGAGGGCGGCCTGCTCTACCTCATGTACGACCACCACCGCATCGCCCGCGGCGTCCGCGCCCACCTGACCCTGGGCGTCGAACCGGACGAGACCAACAACGGCTGACGCCGGCATCCATGACACGGGCGCCCGGGACCCGGGAACGAGAACCCCGGGCGCCTTCGGCCTGTCCGGAGTGTTCAGATCGCCCCCGGCTCGCACACGTCGTTGCCCTCGCGCGAGTGGTGGGAAATCAGTAGCAGTTGGGGCTTTCCATGCCGCTCAGGTGTCGTACCGGCCGTCCCAGGGCTCGCCGAAGCCCAGGTGGTCCGGGTAGAGCTCGGCCCAGCCCCCGTCGTCGTCCTCCTTCGCCACCAGTCCGAAGAACACGCCGTCCACCACGAGCTGGAACGGGCGTATCGCGATGTCCTTGTACGTGCGCCTGGGCAGGCTGCGCAGCATGCCCGCCAGGTGTGCGCGGGCCCGCGACAGCACCGACTCGGCGCCGTCCGGATCGAGTTGCTGATCGGCCCAGTTGCCCGCGCACCAGATCTGGGAGTCGCGGTAGTTGCCCTCGGCGTCGAAGAGATGCAGCACCGAGTAGAGCCGTTTCTGCTGCTCCCAGCCCTCGTCGAGCCGGAACCCCTCGGGGAACGCGTAGGTGACCGACGCCAGGAACTGTCCGCCGGTGTAGTGACCGATGGCCTCGGTACGGCCGTGGGGCTCGTAGGCGATCGGGATGAGCTCGGGGATTGCCATGGCGAAACCATACGGATGTGTTGTGAGCACGCAGGTACGGGGCCGCCGCTCCTGCAAAAAAATTCACTTCTTTCCGCCGGTCACGGCAGAAGGTGACGGGCTGCGTCAGGTGGTGGACCGGACCAGGGCACCGCAGGGATACCGGCCCTGGATCACGACTCCCACGCCGAGACCACCTCGCGTGGCCCCCAGACCAGTCCGACCGCGTCGGCGGTCACGGCGGGCGTGGTACCGGACAGGGAGACGACGGCCAGGTCGGCCGCCGTCTTGGTGCCGAAGCCGGGGATCTCCGTGGCGCCATGGGCGAGGGCGTTCAGGTCCTGTCGGCCGAAGGGGGTGGTCAGCCACTTCACGGACCCCGCGAAGAAGACGGTGCCGGCGACGGGGGCGCGGTCGGCACCGACGAGGTCGATCTCCGGTGCGAACCGGCGGTTCCACCAGCCGCCGACGACCTCGGTGTCGGGCCAGGGGAAGTCCCCCGTCGCGGCGGCGAGTTCCAGCGCCTCACGGATCAGGGGTTCGACGGCCCGGCCGCGCCAGGCGGCCCAGCGTCGCTCGACCACCCGGTAGGCACCCTCGGGGCGACCTCGCCGAGACAGCTCCTGGGCGGAGCGGGTGGCAGCCAGGTAGAGCCGGAGATTGCTGTCGGCCACACGGTAGAGGGCGGGTTTGCCCGGTTTGGCCGAGAGAGGGACGTCCGACGCGAGGACCCGCTTCTCCTCGGTGAGCCGGCGCAGGAGAGGGGACAGTATCCCGGACGGCAGGGCCCCGCTCTGGCTGCCTGCCGTCGCCGCGATGTTGGCGTGCGTACGGTCACCGCTGCCCACTGCCTCCAGCACCCGGCGGGCCTGGTCGGGCGCCGGGAACTCGGCCAGCAGAGCGGCCTCGGGAACGCCGAACAGCGGAGAGGCCGGATCGGCGCACTCGGACTTGATGAAGTCGAGTGCGGGAGTGCCGTGCGGCCAGGCGCGCAGGATTCCCGGCAGGCCGCCGGAGACGAGGTGCGCGTCGATGGCGTCGGCTGCTTCCAGGCCCAGTGCGCTGCCTGTCTCCGCCGGATTGAGCGGACCGAGGACGAACGCGTCGGCGCGCCCGTAGAAGGGGCGGTCGTACGCGGTGAACCGCTCCATCATGTGCAGATCGCTGCCGAGCAGGAGCAGCAGGACGGGACGGCCGGACAGCAGCCGGTCCCAGGCGGTCTGCAGTGCGCCGTCGAACACGGGGTCCTGCTCGGCGAGCCAGGGAAGTTCGTCGAGGACGACGATGCTGGGCGTGTCGGGCAGCAGGGCCGCGAGGGCGCGGAAGGCGTCGGGCCAGTTGGTGGGGGCGGCCGTGGGTACGAGTTCCGGGTCGGAGGGGAGTGAGGACTCACGCAGCTCCGCAGTGAAGTCGGCGATGCCCTCCAGGGGTGAGGCGCCCTTGGTCGCGGTGAAGAAGACGTACGGACGCTGTGCCCGGTCGCAGAACTCCTGGACGAGCCGGGATTTCCCGACCTGCCGCCGTCCACGGATGGCGACCGCCGCTCCGGCACCCTGCGCTCTGATCCGTTCGAGCCGCTTCTCCAGCACGGCGAGTTCGGCATGTCGGCCTACGAAGGGAGCGGTGGGCATGGAGCCTCCCGGAGGTGCCACGCGAGTGCGTAGGTAGATTACTTCTACGTAGATTACTTCTACACAGGGCTGGATCCGCGGGCCGGCAGACTGATCGGTCCCTCACCTGGGATATGCCTCACACACGGGGAAGGACCGGCGGGAGGGGGTCCTCCAGCCGGTCCTTCGGTGCTGGTGCTGGTGCGGGGTCGGGACGGAACCGGACACCCTGCCCGAAAGCTACGTGGTCGGCTTCTCTTCCAGGCGTGGGAAGAGAACCGCTCCCTTGGTGACGCGCGAACCGGCCGGCAGCCTGCCCCAGGAGCCGGCCTCCTGGACCTTCTGGTCCGCGAGAGCGCCGAGGGCCGGCTCCGCGCCCAAGGAGTCCCAGAGCTTCTGAGAGGTGTCCGGCATGACCGGGTTGAGGAGTACCGCAACCCCGCGAAGCGATTCGGCGGCGGTGTAGAGGATCGTCGCGAGACGGGCCCGGCCCTCGGCGGAGTCGTCCTTGGCGACCTTCCACGGCTCCTGCTCCGTGAGGTAGCCGTTGACCTGCTTGACGAAGTCGAAGACGGCCAGGATGCCGCCCTGGAAGTCCAGCTCGTCCCCGATACGGCGGTCCGCCTCGGCGACGGCCTTCGCCAGGCCCTCGTGGACGGCTTTCTCCGCCTCGCCGTCAGCCGCCGCGGCGGGCAGTTCGCCGCCGAAGTACTTGCCGACCATGGCCGCCACCCGGGAGGCGAGGTTGCCGTAGTCGTTCGCCAGCTCGCTGGTGTAGCGGGCGGAGAAGTCCTCCCAGGAGAACGAGCCGTCCTGGCCGAAGGCGATCGCACGCAGGAAGTACCAGCGGTACGCGTCCACCCCGAAGTGCGAGGTCAGGTCCTGCGGCTTGATGCCGGTCAGGTTCGACTTCGACATCTTCTCGCCGCCGACCATCAGCCAGCCGTTCGCGGCGACCCTGCCCGGCAGCGGCAGGCCCTGGGCCATCAGCATGGCCGGCCAGATCACCGCGTGGAAGCGCAGGATGTCCTTGCCGACCAGGTGTACATCGGCTGGGAAGGTGTCCTCGAACTTCGCCTGGTTCTCGTTGTAACCGACCGCCGTGGCGTAGTTCAGCAGCGCGTCGACCCACACGTAGATCACGTGCTTCGCGTCCCACGGGATCGGGATGCCCCAGTCGAAGGTCGAGCGGGAGATGGAGAGGTCCTGCAGGCCCTGGCGGACGAAGTTCACGACCTCGTTGCGCGCCGATTCGGGCTGGATGAAGCCCGGGTTCGCCTCGTAGTGGGCGAGGAGCTTGTCGCCGTAATCGCTCAGCTTGAAGAAGTAGTTCTCCTCGCTGAGGATCTCCACGGGCGTCTTGTGGATCGGGCACAGCTTCTGGCCCGCGAAGTCACCTTCGCCGTCGAGCAGTTCGCCGGGGAGTTTGTATTCCTCGCAGCCGACGCAGTACGGCCCTTCGTAGCCGCCCTTGTAGATCTCACCCTTGTCGTACAGGTCCTGCACGAACTCCTGTACGCGGTCCGTGTGCCGTTTCTGCGTGGTGCGGATGAAATCGTCATTCGCGATCTCAAGGTGCTCCCACAGGGGCTTCCAGGACTCCGTGACGAGCTTGTCGGCCCATTCCTGCGGGGTGACCCCGTTGGTCTGGGCCGTGCGCATGATCTTCTGACCGTGCTCGTCCGTGCCGGTGAGGAACCACACCTTCTCGCCGCGCTGACGGTGCCAGCGGGAGAGCACGTCGCCTGCGACGGTCGTGTAGGCGTGGCCCAGGTGAGGAGCGTCGTTGACGTAATAAATGGGGGTGGTGACGTAGTACGCCTTTCCACCCTGCTTCTCGGATCCAGTGGCCGCCATAAGTCGAAATCCTACTTGGCCCGAGGAGATCGACTCACAGGCGTTTCGGGGGGTGGACCGGCAGCTTCCGGTTCACCCCCCGGGATGCGGTGCGTATCGCCGCGGCCCTTACGGGCGCCAGTCGATCAGGAGGCCGTCGTAGAGTTCCGCGTCCGTGAGCTCCAGGGGGGTCGGGCCCGCGTGGAAGAAGGCCGCGTTGTCGGTCTTCAGCTTGCGGAGGTAGTCGAAGGCCTTGTTCTCGTGCTCGCCGAAGGCGACGAAGGAGAAGAAGACGGCGGGGTGGGACTTCGCGGCGTCCGTGAGGGCCTGGGTGGCGGGGGTCTTGGCGTCCGGGGCGCCGTCGGTCTGGAAGACGACGAGGGCGGGGGCGCCGGGGGCCCGGGTCTTGTCGTAGTGCGCGAGTACGGCTTCGACGGCGGCGTGGTAGCTGGTACGGCCCATGCGGCCGAGGCCGGCGTGGGCCTCGTCGATCGCGTTCTCGGGGGAGGCGGGGGTGAGGTCGGTGGTGCCGTCGACCTCGGTGGAGAAGAAGACGACGTGGACGGAGGGGGTCTCGCCGGCCGGGGTGAGACGGGTGGCGAGGGCGAGGGTCTGGTCGGCGAGGGCCGCGGCGGAGCCGTCCTTGTAGTACGGGCGCATGCTCGCGGAGCGGTCGAGGACCAGGTAGGTGGCGGCGTGGGTGCCGGTGAGGCCGGCCTTGGCGAGAGCGGAGGTGGCGGCGTCGTCGGGGGCGGAGGCCTCGGCTTCGCCTTCGGCGGGAGTGTCCCCGCCCGCACCACCCGTGACGGTTTCGTGGTCGGGTGCGGGTGGCCCCTGTGGGGCGGACTCGCCGTCGGCGGCTGCGGCGGCGGCGAGGGCGGGTTCCGGGGCGGCGGTCTCGGCCGGCGCCTCGACCGGGTCGGGGGCGGTTTCGGGCTCGACCGCCGCCGCGGCGGGTTCGGCCTCCGCCTCGGGGGCGGACTCGGGCTCGGGGGCGGACTCGGGCTCGGGCTCGGGCGTCGGTTCGGCAGCCGCCTCGGCGACCGGTTCCGGCGTCGCCTCGGGCTCCGGCTCGGCTTCGGTGTCCGCCTTCGCGACCGGCTCGGGTTCGGGCTCGGGCGCCGGCTCGATCACCGCTTCCGGCTCCGCCGCGGCCTCGGCCCCGGCCTCCGGTTCCGGCGTCTGCTCGGCCTCGGCCTCGGCCTCGGCGACCGGCTCGGCCGCCGGCTCCGCGGCCACTTCAGCGACCGGCTCGACCTCGGCCTCCGGCTCCGGGGCCGTCTCCTCGGCCACCTCTGCCACCGGCTCCGGCTCGACTACCGCCTCGGCCTCGGCCTCCGGTTCCGGCGTCTGCTCGGCCTCGACCTTCGCGGCGGGCTCGACCTCGGTCTCCGGTTCCGGCGTCGCCTCGGCCTCGGCCTTCGCGGCGGGCTCGACCTCGGTCTCCGGTTCCGGCGTCTGCTCGGCCTCGGCCTTCGCGGCGGGCTCGACCTCGGTCTCCGGTTCCGGCGTCGCCTCGGCCTCGGCCTTCGCGGCGGGCTCGACCTCGGTCTCCGGTTCCGGCGTC
>NZ_JBFBJL010000027.1:0-126844 GCF_040686075.1 Streptomyces sp. NPDC086519 | reverse complement strand
TGAGGGGCGGCGCAGTGGGTTGCGCAACATGGCGGAGCGGGCCGAGGAGCTCGGTGGGCGGCTGGAGTGGGACTGCCCGGCGGGTGCCGGGGGTGCCGGGGGTGGTACGACGCTGGTGTGGCGGGTGCCGGTGAGGGAGCCGTAGCGTCGAATCACCGGAGCCGCCCGACGCGCGCCCCGGCCCGGAGCGGACCTGGATCGGGAAACGGGACCGTTCGGCCTATGCCCTCAGGGCCCGGATGACGGATTCTGAGGGTGTCGGACCACGGCAGCCGAACCCTGGAGGTCGCCATGACCGGCACTCCGCACATCGTGAACGACGTGATGACCCACACGGTCCTCGCCCTGCGCCACGGCGCGCCGTTCAAGGACATCGTGAAGGCCATGCAGCGGTGGCAGGTGAGCGCGGCCCCCGTCCTCGACGACGACGGCCGGGTCGTCGGAGTCGTCTCGGAGGCCGATCTGCTGCGCAAGGAGCAGGCCCGTGGTGACGTCGTCGGCCGTCTGCCCGAGGCCGACCGCAGCGCGGCGGCGGCCGTCACCGCCGGGGAGCTGATGACCGTACCCGCCGTCACCGTCCACCCCGAGGCCACCCTGCCCGAGGCGGCGCGCACGATGGCCCGGCACGGCGTCAAACGGCTTCCGGTGGTCGACGCGGAGGGCCTGCTGCGGGGCGTCGTGAGCCGTGCCGACCTGCTCAAGGTGTTCCTGCGGGACGACGAGGACATCGCCGAGGAGATCCGGCGCGACATCGTCCCGCACCTCTTCCCCGGCTCGGCCACACCGGTGCGGGTGCGGGTCCGCGACGGCGTCGTCACCCTCACCGGCCGCGTCTCGGACACCGCGCTGATCCCGGTGGCCGCCGGATGGGTGCGGGGCGTCGACGGCGTGGTCGCCGTGGACTGCGCGCTCGCCGGGCCGCCCCGCCGGCCGGACCTCGACCCCGATCTTCCCGACCCGGAGCACGTCCCACCGGGCTGAGGCAGCCCGCTCGCGGCCGGACGTCCCGGATCCCGGAAGGAGGCGGCGGACCATGACCAGGACGCGTCGCCCACCCGTGGCCAGAAGACCGCTCTGGCGCTGGCGGCGCAATCCGCTGCGCCGCCCCAGCGACGTGGTGGAGGCCTGGATCGTGCTCGCCGTCTGGACGGTGGCCCTCCTCGGCGGGCTGCTCGCCGGAGGGGCGGCCGCCACGGCCGTGCACCGGAGCTTCGCCGATCGACGGTCCGCCATCCATCCGGTGTCGGCCCGGCTGACCGAGAACGCGGCGGCCGGCTCACGCGTCCTCACCGGCTACGACGTGGGGAAGTCGTGGGTCACCGTGCGCTGGACGGACCCGGACGGAACCACCCGCACCGGTTTGGCCAAGGCCCTGCCCACGGCCAGGACGGGCAGCCAGGTGCGGGTCTGGGTGGATCGCGATGACCGGCCCGTCTCAGCGCCCCCGAGCCAGGCCGAGGTCACCTGCCAGTCCCTGGCGACCGCCGTCCTCGTGAGCCCGCTCGTCGCCACCGCGGTGTGGGGCGGCGGCTGGGTGGTCCGCCGCCGGCTGATGCGCCGCCGCCTCGCCGAATGGGATGCGGAGTGGCGGCGGATCGGGCCCCAGTGGCGGAACTTCAGCGGCGGCAAGGGATGAGGTGAGGGACCCGTACCCGGTGGGGTGGCGTGGCTCGGAGGGCCGCGTTCGCGGTACCCGGCGTTTGCCGCGTCCGGGCGACGGGTGAGCCACGCGGTGCCGCCCAGCCGCCGCCATGCAGAGCTCGAGCCGGCCCACGCCTCCCGTGCCGGCCTCCGTTCCGGGCGAGCGCCCGCGGCCGGTCGAAGGGAGCGGCCTTGCCCCGAGTCCCGCGGCCGGCCGGGGTCACCGCGCGGCGGCGGCCTCCTGGGCGATCTGCTCGAAGCGGGCGCCCATCGCCTCGGACAGCGCCTGCGCGGCCGACAGCGGGCGCACCATCACCGTGAACTCGTCGATCTTCCCGTCCGCGTCGAAGTGCAGGAAGTCGCAGCCCTGGAGCTTCTTACCGGCGACCGTCGCCGTGAACACGAAGGCGTGGTCGCGGCCGTCCGGGTTCGCGATCTCCCGCACGTAGGCGAAGTCCTCGAACACCTGCGACACCGCGCGCAGGATCGCGGCCGTGATCGCCTTGCCCGGATACGGCTTGAAGGCCACCGGGCTGGTGAAGACGACGTCGTCGGCCAGCAGGGCGGCCACGGCGTCCATGTCGCCGTTCTCGACGGCCTCGCGGAAGGGGTGCACAGCACGCACGGGGTCCACCTCACCTATTCAAAAAGTTGACTAGGTGCATGCTAGCGTGCGCGCATGGCTCTGCGGAATGCGGTGATGGCCGCCCTGCTGGAGGGCGAGGCCTCCGGATACGACCTCGCCAAGGGATTCGACGCGACGGTCGCCAACTTCTGGACGGCGACGCCCCAGCAGCTCTACCGCGAACTGGAGCGCATGGAGGCCGACGGGCTGGTCACCGCCCGCGTCGTCGAGCAGGAGCGGCGCCCCAACAAACGGCTCTTCTCCCTCACCCCGGCCGGTCGCGACGCCGTACGCGCCTATACGGCAGAGCCCCCCGCGCGACCGTCCGTGGTCCGCGACGAGCTGCTGGTCAAGGTGCAGTGCGCGGACGCCGGCGACCTCGACGCGGTCCGCACCGCCGTCGCCGAGCGCATGGAGTGGGCCACCGCCAAACTGGCCCGCTACGAACGGATCCGGCAGCGCCTGCTCGCCGGCCGCTCGGAGGAGGCGTACTTCGCCGAGGCCGAGCGCGTCGGTCCGTACCTCACCCTGCTGCGCGGCATGTCCTTCGAGCGCGAGAACCTCCAGTGGGGCGACCTGGTGCTGCGCAGACTCGCACAGCGGGCGGCGGTCCGTAGTCAACAAAGTGATTGACTCTCCAAAGAGTAGTGACTGACTCTCCAAAGAGTTCGGTCTTCCACCTCCAGTACGACCGGGTCTCGCCCGAGGTCCTGAAACAGCGCGAGGACCTGCTCGGCACCACCAGCGCACAGCGGGCTGCGGCCCGGATCGCCGCCGAGATGATCAGCCCGTGTCCGCCGGGCGTGCCCGTGATCGCCCCCGGCGAGGTGATCACTGACGAGGTCCTCCACCACCTGCGCAGCGGCGCCGACCACGGCGTCCTCATCCCGGACGCCTCCGACCCGTCGCCGCGCGAGCTGCGCGTGGTACGGCGCCGAGCCGCCGGCCACCACCGAACCGGCGTGATCCGATCGCGGAATCCGTGCCTGGACCGCGGCCGCCCGGGTACGCGGGCGTAGCCGGTTCAGGGGGGTGTCCGCGCGTAGGGAACAGCAGGCCGCGAGGCACGGCGGCCCGCCAGATGCGAAGGAATGGTACCGATGGGCGAGACCAACCCCCTCAAGCGAGCGGCAGACAAGGTCGCCGACACCGTCCGGGGCGACCACGCGGGACCCGCCGACGGGATTCCGGGCAAGCCCGGCCCCGAGTCACCCACGGTCGCGGAACCGACCGAGCCCCGTGACCCGCTGCCCCCGAAGCCGGACCAGAGCGGCCCGGACACCTACTCGCCGACCGGGCAGCCGACCGGTGCCGACCAGGCCCGGACGGCGCAGGCGGAGCCCTACCTGACCGACGCCCAGGGCCATCGCCGCCACGACACCGACCACTCGCTCAAGGCGGGGCCGCGCGGCCCCGTCCTCCTTCAGGACCACCACCTGCGCGAGAAGGTCATGCACTTCGACCACGAACGGATCCCGGAGCGCGTGGTGCACGCGCGGGGCGCCGGCGCGCACGGCGTCTTCCGCAGCTACGGCACGGCCGCCACGGTCACCAAGGCCGCGTTCCTCGCCGCCGAGGTCGAGACCCCGGTCTTCGTGCGGTTCTCCACCGTGCTGGGATCCAGGGGATCGTCCGACACCGTCCGTGACACCCGCGGTTTCGCGACCAAGTTCTACACCACCGAGGGCGTCTTCGACCTGGTCGGCAACAACATGCCGGTCTTCTTCATCCAGGACGCCATCAAGTTCCCGGACGTCATCCACGCCGGCAAACCCCACCCGGACCGGGAGATCCCGCAGGCGCAGAGCGCCCACGACACCTTCTGGGACTTCGTCACCCTGCACACCGAGGCCACCCACCACACCCTGTGGAACATGTCCGACCGGGGCATCCCGCGGTCCTACCGCACCATGGAGGGCTTCGGCGTGCACACCTTCCGCCTGGTCGACGCCGACGGCGCGAGCACGCTGGTGAAGTTCCACTGGAAGCCGAAGCTCGGCGTGCACTCCCTGGTCTGGGAGGAAGCGCAGATCGCCAACGGCGTCGACCCCGACTTCCACCGCCGGGACCTGGCCGACGCCATCGAGGCCGGCGCCTACCCGCAGTGGGAGTTCGGCATCCAGACCTTCCCCGACACCGCGGACCAGACCTTCGAGGGCATCGACCTCCTCGACCCCACCAACCTCGTCCCCGAGGAACTCGCCCCGGTGCAGCCGATCGGGCTGCTCACCCTCAACCGCAACCCGTCCAACTACTTCGCCGAGACGGAACAGGTCGCCTTCCACGTCGGCCACCTCGTCCCCGGCATCGACATCACCGACGACCCGCTGCTCGCCGGCCGCCTCTTCTCGTATCTCGACACCCAGATCACCCGCCTCGGCGGCCCCAACTTCGCCCAGCTGCCGATCAACCGGACACACGCCCCCGTCAACGACATGCTGCGCGACGGCATGCACCAGACCGCCGTGCACCGGGGCGTCGCCCCCTACCGGCCCAACTCCCTGGACGGCGGCTGCCCGTTCGCCCCGGGCGCCGACCTCGGCGCGTACGTCGAGACGCCCGTCCCGGTACCGGAGTCCCACAAGACCCGGCAGCCGCCCGAGACTTTCGCCGACCACTTCAGCCAGCCGCGCCGGTTCTGGCTCAGCATGAGCCCGGTGGAGCGCGAGCACATCATCGGCGCCTACACCTTCGAACTCGGCAAGTGCTACGAACAGGCCGTCAAGGAACGCGGGCTCCAGGTGCTCGCCAACATCGACCCGGAGCTGTGCGCCCAGGTCGCGGCCGGTCTCGGGCTGCCCGCTCCGGAGCCGACCGTGCCGCTCGCCGACGTCGAGCCCAGTCCCGCCCTGTCCCAGGTCGGGCGGACCTGGCCCACCGACGGGCGGGTCATCGGCATCGTCACCGGCCCGGACGGCGACCTCGACGGCGTGCACGCCGTGCGCGAGGCCGTGGTCCAGACGGGCATGGTGCCGCTGGTCGTCGCCCCGGCCGGCGGCACGCTCAACGGCAGCGGCGGCAACGGCACCGGCGGAAACGGCGACGGTGCGGTGCCGGTGCAGCGCACCTACGCCACCGCCCGGTCCGTGGAGTTCGACGCCCTCCTGGTCGCCGGCACACCGGGGCTGGGCACCGACGCGTACGGCGCCCGGGACGCCAAGGCGGGCACGGTGAACGGACAGGGGCCCACCCATGACCCGCGGGTGGACCTGCTGCTGAACGAGACCTTCCGGCACGGCAAGGCGATCGGCGGCTGGAAGGGCGCCGAGGCCGCCCTGGAAGCGGCCGGTGTGCCCGCCGACGCGGCCGGCGTGGTCGTCGGCGACAGCGGTACCTCGACGCTGCAACAGGTCGTCGCCCTGCTGGGCGAGCACCGGGTCTGGGCACGCTTCCCGGCCGAGGTGTGAACCCCTGACCGCCTCGTCCTGTGCGCCCGGCCCCGTCCTGGGGCCGGGCGCACCCGTTCTGGGCCCGGGCAGGGCGGCGGCCGTCAGCAGGCCGCCACGCCGGGTAACCGGGCCGGGCCCTTGACGCGGACGCCGGCCGGCGAGGAGCCGCCGGCCGGCTTGGGCCGGATGCCGTCGGTGTGGTCCTCGTCGGTCACCGTCTCCGTGTGCTCCTGGTTCTGCACGGAGACCTGGGCCGGCCCGGCGAAGGCGTAACCCCGCAGGAACTCACGCTCGGCGTGGAGTGCGTGCGACCCCCGCGCCCCAGGTGCCGGCCGGCTCTCGTACGGCCGCGCACCCGGATCCACTGCCGGAACCGTCGCCGGATCGACCGCCGGATCCGTCGCGCCCGGAACTCCCCGCGGCGCATGTCGTACGAACGCCCCGTCGGCGGCGTCAACGGCCCGTAGGCCCGGAGCCGTTCGCCGTACGCACCGGAGCCGTCCGACGAAGCGCACCGCCTTCCGCCGAAAAGGGCCGCGCGGCTGAGCGCCGTCGCCGCCGTGGCCGCGCCCACCCTCACCAGCCGTTTCCGGAGACAGCGACGGCCACGCCTCCTCCTCCCGCCTACCGGCTACTCACCCCACGTACCGCCGACTTTCACATCGGCGCCACCTGACCCTTCCCTGACGTTCGATGACCTTGGAAAACTCGCACCGCGCACAATCCGCCCTGTTCCGGCCATCCCGTGCGTCAGGATGAGAGGTCGCTCCCCCATGTCCGAAGTCAATCGGCGCCGATTCCTACAACTCGCGGGCGCCACAACGGCGTTCACCGCGCTGTCCAGCAGTATCCAGCGCGCCGCCGCGCTGCCCGCGAACCACCGCACGGGGTCGATCGAGGACGTCGAGCACATCGTCGTCCTGATGCAGGAGAACCGGTCGTTCGACCACTACTTCGGCACCCTCAGCGGCGTCCGCGGCTTCGGGGACCCGCGTCCGGTCACCCAGGGCAACAAGTCCGTCTGGAAGCAGTCGGACGGCACCAAGGACGTCCTGCCCTTCCACCCGGACGCCGACGACCTGGGTCTCGCCTTCATCCAGGACCTCCCGCACGGCTGGAACGACACGCACACCGCCGTCAACGGCGGTAAGTACGACAAGTGGGTGCCGGCCAAGGGCACCACGACCATGGCGTACCTGAACCGGGACGACATACCGTTCCACTACGCGCTCGCCGACGCCTTCACCGTCTGCGACGCCTACCACTGCTCGTTCATGGGCTCCACCGACCCGAACCGCTACTACATGTGGACGGGGTACACCGGCAACGACGGCCAGGGCGGCGGTCCGGTCCTCGGCAACGACGAGGCCGGCTACAGCTGGACGACGTACCCGGAGCGCCTGGAGAAGGCCGGCGTCTCCTGGAAGGTCTACCAGGACGTCGGCGACGGCCTGGACGCGGCCGGCGGCTGGGGCTGGATCCAGGACGCCTACCGCGGCAACTACGGCGACAACTCGCTGCTCTACTTCAAGCAGTACCAGAACGCCCAGCCCGGCGACCCCCTGTACGACAAGGCCCGCACCGGCACCGACGCGACCAGGGGCGAGGGCTTCTTCGACCGGCTGAAGGCCGACGTCAAGGCCGGCGAACTCCCGCAGATCTCCTGGGTGGTCGCCCCCGAGGCCTTCACCGAGCACCCCAACTGGCCCGCGAACTACGGTGCCTGGTACGTCTCCCAGGTCCTCGACGCGCTCACCGCCGACCCCGCCGTCTGGGCGAAGACGGCCCTGTTCATCACCTACGACGAGAACGACGGCTTCTTCGACCACCTGATCCCGCCGTTCCCGCCGTCCTCCGCGGCGCAGGGCAAGTCCACGGTCGACCCGAGCCTGGACCTCTTCAAGGGCAACGCGAGCCACCCCGCCGGCGCCTACGGCCTCGGCCAGCGCGTCCCCATGCTCGTCGTCTCGCCGTGGAGCAAGGGCGGTTACGTCTGCTCCGAGACGCTCGACCACACCTCGATCATCCGGTTCATGGAGGCCCGCTTCGGCGTTCACGAGCCCAACATCTCGCCCTGGCGGCGTACCGTCAGCGGCGACCTGACCTCCGCGTTCGACTTCTCCCGCAAGGACGTCAAGCCGGTCGCGCTGCCGTCCACGGACGGCTACCGGCCGCCGGACAGCAACCGCCACCCCGACTACGTGCCCACCCCGCCCGCGAACCCGTCGCTGCCCAGGCAGGAGCGCGGCTCGCGGCCCACCCGGCCGCTCAAGTACGCCCCGGTGGTGGACGGTTCTCTGGACCCGGCGGCCGGCAGGTTCACGCTCACCTTCGCGTCGGGCGCGCAGGCCGGTGCGGCCTTCCTGGTGACCTCCGACAAGCGCACCGACGGTCCCTGGAGCTACACCACCGAGGCCGGCAAGTCCGTCTCCGACACGTGGAACTCGGTGTACTCGGGCGGCTCGTACGATCTGACCGTGCACGGCCCGAACGGCTTCCTGCGCACCTTCCAGGGCTCCGGCACGGTGGCGGGGCCCGAGGTCACCGCCCGGCCGCACGGCGACGACATCGAGCTGACCTTCACCAACAAGGGCGGCGGTACGGTGAAACTGAAGGTGGCCGACGGGTACGGCGGCCGGGGGCGCACGTTCACGGTGCGTGCCGGGGCCGTCGTGAAGCACATCGTGCACCTCAACCACAGCGAGCGGTGGTACGACCTGACGGTCACCTCCGACGCCGACGCGAGATATGTGCGGCGGTTCGCCGGGCATGTCGAGAACGGGCGGCCCGGAGTCAGCGACCCGGCGATCATCACGGTGTGAGAGTGCGCCCGAGGGGGTGCGGGGAACGGTTGTGCGGCGGCTGCGGGTGGGTGGCCGGTCGCGCCCACGCGGCGCAGCCGCATGCCGACCACCGCCCCGCGCCCCTGAAGGCGCGCTACCGGGACGTCAGCTGACCGGGTTCCGCCTTCTGCCGGGGGACCAGTGCCGGGTCCAGGGCCAGGACTGCCGCCACCGGGTGTTCGTCGTCCAGTTCGACGACCGGTGGCGGCGGTGCCACCCGGGTGAGCACGACCACGCCCCAGGACGCCAGGCCGGCGCCCGTCAGGGCGAGCAGGATGCCCCAGACCCCGCCCTGCAGTCCCTGGCCGAGCAGGGCCAGGCCGATGATCGCCGCCGCCAGGGGGTTGGCGAGGGTGACCAGGGCCAGCGGGGCGCCCAGGCCGCCGCGGTAGGCCGTCTGGGAGAGCAGCAGGCCGCCCACCGCGAAGGCGGCCACCAGCAGGGCCACCACGATCACCTCGGCGCTCAGGGCCGGCCCCGAACGGTCCGTCGCCGCCACCGTCACCGTCTGGGTGAGGGCGGACGCGACGCCCGAGGCGAAGCCGGACGCGGTGGCGTGCCGGAGGCCAGGCCGGGTGCCGGGGCGGGAGAGGACACCGATCAGGGCGGCCGTCGTACCGGCCACGGCGAGCGCCTGGGTGAGGCTCAGCACCTGGTGCGGCGCCGGACCCGAGGCCGTGGTCAGGAGGGCGCCGAGGCCGAGCAGGGTCAGGGCGGTGCCCCGCCACTCCGTGGCGGTGACCCGGCGGCCGGCCGCCCGTGCGCCCAACGGCACGGCCGCGACCAGGGTGAGTGCGCCGAGCGGCTGTACGAGGGTCAGCGGGCCGTACTTGAGGGCGACGACGTGCAGCAGGGCCGCGCCGGCGTTCAGGCCCACCGCCGCCCACCAGGCGCCGCTGCCGAACAGCCGCAGCAGACCGGTGGCGGAGGTCCTCGACGCGAGCCGCGCCTGGGCGACGGCGGCGGCCGCGTAGGCCACGGCCGAGACCAGCGACAGCGCGACGGCGACGAGGGCCGCGGTGCTCATCGGCCCGCCCCCACCGGCGCGGGCTCCCCGGAGACGAGGTGCCGGGTGCCGCGCCCGGCCGTGGTGGCCGTGTGGTGCGGCGCGCGCAGCGGGGTGGGGGTCCCCCCGGACGAGGTCTGGGGGCGGATCAGGGCGAGGGCGGCGCCGAGCATCGCGGCGGCGGCGACCGAGTCCAGCCAGTAGTGGTTGGCGGTGCCGACGATCACGAGGAGGGTGATCGCGGGGTGCAGCAGCCACAGCCGGCGCCAGCGGGACCGGGTGGCGACGATCAGGCCGATCGCCACCATCAGGGCCCAGCCGAAGTGCAGGGAGGGCATCGCCGCGAACTGGTTGGAGAGGTGGTCGCTGGAGGGCGGGCCGTAGACGGAGGGGCCGTAGACGCGGGCGGTGTCGACCAGGCCGGTCGCGGCCAGCATCCGGGGCGGCGCCAGCGGGAAGGTGAAGGGCAGCACCAGGGCGGCCGCGGTGACCACGGCGAGGACCCGGCGGGCCCAGACGTAGTGCGCGGGCCGCCGCAGGTAGAGCCAGGCCAGGAAGGCCAGCGTCGCCGGGAAATGAACGGTGGCGTAGTAGGTGTTGGCCAGGTGGACGAGGGTGTCGCCGTGCAGCAGTGCGGACTGCACGCCGACTTCCGAGGGCAGGTGCAGCGTCCGTTCCAGGTCCCAGATCCGGTGGGCGTTGTGCAGGGCCTCGGCGGTGTGGCCGGTGGCCAGTTGGCGCCCGAACTTGTAGACGAGGAAGAGTCCTGCGACGAGCAGGAGCTCACGGACGAGCGGCGGTCGGGCTATCGCGCCCGGCTCCGCCGCTGCCGGCTCGGACTGGGATCTCATCCCAGGCCCCCTCACTGACGATGGTGCTGTGCGAGTCCCGGGCGGTGGCCCGAACTCTTCGATACGGAAGCGTACCGATACGGTACTGTACCGATACGGTACTGTACCGATACGCGCCTGTACCGATACGAGACTGTACCGATACGGTTGTGTACCGGTACAGTGGCGTATCGATAGACGTAGGCCACACTGGTTGTAGGTTTCCGTGACGGCCGTACGGCGGGCGGGGCGGAAGCGATCCGCGAGTGATGCGCGAGTGAGGAGAAGAGCACATGACGTCGCAGGACGCGGACGGACCGGAGACGGTCGCAGCCTCGCGCCGCTCCAAGATCACGCCGGAGCGTGAGCGGGAGTTCTTCGACGCAGTGCTCGACAAGATCCGCGAGTGTGGCTACGACTCCGTCTCCATGGAGGGGATCGCCGCCAGTACCCGGTGCAGCAAGTCCACCCTCTACCGGCAGTGGAAGACGAAACCGCAGTTCGTCGCGGCCGCGCTGCGGGCCAACCGTGAGGTGCGCTTCGCCGGCGTCGACACCGGGTCACTCGCCGGGGACCTGCGCGAGGTGGCGCGGGTCGCGGGCGACTGGTCCCGCAAGGACACCAAGCTGCTCGCCGCGCTGGGGCACGCGGTGCACTCGGACGAGGAACTGGCGCAGGCACTGCGCGAGGCACTCGTCGAACCCGAGATCGCCGCACTCCAGGAGATCCTGCAGCGCGGTGTCCTGCGCGGCGAGGTGCCCGAGGGCCATCCCGCGCTGGACTACGTGCCCGCCATGATGTTCGGCGTCCTGCGGGTGCGGCCCGTGCTCACCGGCGAGTACGCCGACGCCGACTATCTCGTCCGCTTCGTGGAGGCCGTCGCGCTGCCCGCACTCGGACTGACCTAGGACCCAGGCCGCCGTCCACGGGATGACTGGACGGTGACCTGCTCGCGCCGCACCGTGGGGACGGGGGCGGCGCGCACCCCCCGGCCGGGTGGGGTGCCCCTTTGAGCGGAGGGGCGCTCCACCCGGCCGACCGCTGTCCGGGGACCGGGGCAGGTCAGACGTTCGAACCGTTGCCGCTGCCCGAGGACACCTTGATGCCGCTCGTGATCGTGTCGATGACCGACTCCTTCTGACCGACGTCGACGCCGAACCGGACCACGACCATCTGCTGGGCGTTCGCGGGCGACGGGAAGGCCAGCGACTCGACGTAGCCGTCGGCGCCCTTGCTGGTGATCGCCTTCCAGCGGACCATGTACCCCTTCTGCCCGGCCACGGTGACCGCCTTGGAGGCCAGCACCTGGTGCGAGGTGATCGAGCCGTAGGTACTGCCGCCGTACGACTTCTCCGCGTTGGCCGAGATGTCCGCCTTGGCGACCTCCTCGGCCGTGTCCCCCTTGGTGCCCAGCACCACCGCGGGCGCCGAGTAGGCGCCGCCGGCGGTGCAGGTCTGCGAGGTGTCGCCCGGGCACTTGTAGGAGTCGTCGGAGCTGATGTTCGCGCCGTAGTTGATCGTCTGCCCGGTCCAGCCGTCCGGCACCGGGACGCTGATGGCGTTGACCGGGTCCGGCACCCTGCCGCCGCCCTTGATCTTCGGCGCCTCGGACTGGCCCGGCGACGGCGACACGCCCCCGTCGGTGCCACCGGAACCCGCCCCGCCGCCCGACCCGCCGAACGGGAAGCCCTGGCCGCCGTTCTGCCCGCCGCCCTGGCCGCCGTTCTGTCCTTCGGGGCCGCCCTGCCCGAACCCGCCCGGGCCCTGCTGCGAGGCCTGCTGATCGCCGTTGTCGCCGCCGTTGCCGGTGAGCGCCCACACGCCCACCCCGATGGCGGCCAGCACCGCCACGGCGACACCGACGGCAACGCCGGTGCGCAGTCCGCGCCTGGCGGGGGCGGGCGGCGCCGGGTACCCCGGATAACCCGGGTACGCGGGGTAGGACCCGTCGGCCGGGTACGCCGGGAATGCCGGGGTACCCCCCTCGGCCGGGAAGGCCTGCTCGGCCCCGTCGGCCGGCGGCTGCGGCGGGGGACCCCAGTCCGCGGCCGACCCGGCGGGCCGGGTCCGCTCCGTCCAGGCCTTGCCGTCCCACCAGCGTTCGGTCGCCGGACCGTCACTTGTCTGCCCGGGATCGGGATACCACCCGGGAGGAGTCACCTGCGTCATGCCCCCACCGTATGAGGCATCGGTGAAAGTCGGATGAGAGGATCCGGCGATGTTCGGACGAGACGGTCCGAAGGTGGCTGATACGCGATCCGGCGCGGTCCGGACGGCGCGATCCGGTGCGGTCCGGACGGCGCGATCCGGCCCGCCTCATTCGATCCGCAGCCGCACCGGTGGCCCCGGTGCCGGCGGCGGGAGGCGCAGGCCGCCGCGGCCCGGCGTCAGGGAGCCGAGGATGCTCGGGTGGCGGGCGCCGGTGGCGGCCGGGACCGTGCCCGCCAGGCCGTGCGCGGTGAGGAAGCCGAGGACCGCGAAGGCGTACGCCTCCTTCGCCGCCGCGGGCAGGCCGAGTTCGTCGGAGACGCGCACCGGGATCTTCGGGAGCAGGTCGGCCAGCATCCGCATGAGCACCGGGTTGCGGGTGCCGCCGCCCGACGCGATCACCTCCGTCGCCGCCACGCCCCGCACCGCCTCCGCCACCGTCCGGGCGGTCAGCCCGGTGAGGGTCGCCAGCGCGTCCTCGGCCGACAGGCCCGCGGGCGCCCGCCAGTACCCGGCGTGGAACAGCTCCTTGCCGGTCGTCTTCGGCGCGGGCAGCGCGTAGTACGGCTCCGCCAGCAGCTCTTCGAGCAGCAGCTCCTGCGGACGGCCGCGCGCCGCGAGCGCCCCGTCCACGTCGTACGCCAGCCGCCCGCCGCTGAACTCCCGGACCGCCGCGTCCAGGAGCGCGCACCCGGGCCCGGTGTCGAAGGCCGTGCCGTCGGCCGCGGTGAGGTTGGCGATCCCGCCGAGGTTCAGCGCCACCGGCGTCCCCGGCCGGCCGCGCAGCCACAGCAGGTCGACCAGGCTCACCAGCGGAGCCCCCTGGCCCCCGGCGGCCACGTCGCGCGGCCGGAAGTCGGAGACCACCGGCAGTTCGGTCGCCTCGGCGATCCACGCCGGCTGCCCGAGCTGGAGGGTGCCGTGCACCCGGCCGTCCGTCACCCAGTGGTAGACCGTCTGCCCGTGCGAGGCCACCAACTCGGCACGGCCCCCGCACAGTTCGCGGTCGGCCCGGACCGCGGCCGCCGCGAACGCCTGCCCGATCCGGGTGTCCAGCAGACACACCCGGGCCAGCGGCACGGCGGCCGGCGGCAGCGACCCCGCGAGGGCCTCCCGCACCTCCTCGTCGTACGGCGTGCTCACCATCCCCAGCGGCTTCAGCAGCAGCGTGCCGTCCAGCAGCCGCAGCTCGGCCGCCGCCGCGTCCACCGCGTCGTACGACGTCCCGGACATCAGGCCGATCACCAGCACTGTCCCAACCCGCCTCTCGAGCCGTCTTCGTGCGCGGCGGGCCGAGCAGCGCGCGTGCGCTGACCGCGCGGGTCGCCGCCGCGGGGCAGCCGGGAACGACGAGGTTCCCGGTGCGCCGCACCGTCTCCGTGATGATGAGGCCCGCACCGCCCGAGACCACGGCATTGGACAGGGCGTAGGCGAGTCCGAGGCGGCTCGGTGACGTTCGTGCGCTGTTGACGGTTTCGACGTGCGCGAACGCTGGTGGCGAGGCTCCCGCGTCGTCCGGGGCGCACCCGCTTCACCCGTCACGGCAACTGCTGTCCGGACCCGCCTCCGGACAGTCAACCGGAAGGCTAGGCTCGTGGTCTGTACGTCGTTCGGGCGACTTGGGGAGGTAACGGGATGACGGAGGAGCAGCCCCCGGGAGGCGCCTCGGCCCCGCTCTGGGAGCGCGAGGAGGAGATAGCCGTCGTCACCGAGGCGCTCGACGTCCTGTGCGCCGACCGTTCCACCTCGGGAAACCTGCTGGTGCTGCGCGGCGAGGCCGGGCTCGGCAAGACCGCGCTGCTGGCCGAGACCCGCCGCATCGCCGAACGCCGTGGCTGCACCGTCTGGTCCACCCGAGGCGTCGAGACCCTGCGCAGCGTGCCCTTCCACGTGGTACGGCAACTGCTCCAGCCCGCCCTGGTCTCCCTGCTGCCCGAGGAGGCCCGGGAGTACCTCGGCGACTGGTACGACATCGCCGGCCCCGCCCTCGGGTTGACGGACCCCGGCGACCGCCAGGCCGACCCGCAGGGGGTCTGCGACGGCCTGGTCGCAGCCGTCCGCCGGCTCGCCAAACGCGACTGGCCGCTGGTCCTGCTGATCGACGACGCGCACTGGGCCGACCAGGAGACCCTGGCCTGGCTCGCCGCCTTCGTCGAACGCCTCGACGACCTGCCCGTGCTGGTCCTGGTGGCCCGCCGCCCCGGCGAGGTCAACGGCGACAGCGCCCGCTACCTCGACGCCGTGGCCGCTGCTGCCGGCCGCCCCGTCCGGATCCTCAGCGCCCTCACCCCGGACGCCACCGCCGGCCTGACCCGCGCCACCCTCGGCGAGCACGCCGACGCCCCGTTCTGCCGCGAGGTGTGGGCCGTCACCGGCGGCAACCCCTACGAGACCGTCGAACTCCTCGCCAAGGTCCAGGACAGCGAGGTCGAACCCGTCGAGGCCCGGGCCGGTGAACTGCGGGCCCTCAACCGGTCGGCCAGAGGCGGTGGACTCGTCACCCGCCTCGAAGGCCTCGGCGTCGACGCCACCCGGTTCGCCTGGGCCGCCGCCATCCTCGGCACCGGCATCTCCGTCGACCTCGTCGCCCAGCTCGCCAGCATGGCCGTGGACGACGCCGAGCGCTGCGCCGAACTGCTGCGCACCGCCCGTATCCTCACCGCGCCCGACCCGGCCGGCTCCCGGTCCCACACCGGTGACCTGGAGTTCGTCCACCCGCTGATCGCCACCGCCGTCTACAACTCCATCCCGCCCGCGATGTGCACCGCCATGCACGGCATCGCCGCCCAGATCGTCATCGACGACGGCCGTGGCATGGCCGAGGCCTCCCGCCATCTGCTGAAGGTGCACCCGGACGACGACGAGGAACTCGTCGAACAGCTGCGGGACGCGGCCAAGGAACACCTCGCCGTCGGCGCCCCGGACGCGGCTCGCCGCTGCCTCGAACGCGCCCTGCGCGAACCGCCCCTCCCCGAGGTCCACGCGCGCGTGCTCTACGAACTGGGCTGCGCCACCCTGCTCACCCAACCCGCCGTCACCATCGGCCATCTGCGCAGCGCCCTCGGCATGTCCGGCCTCACCGGTCCCGAGCGCGTCGACGCCGTCTTCCGGCTCTCCCAGGCCCTCCTCCACAACGACCAACTGGAGGATGCCGTCCGCACGGTCGAGGCGGAGGCCGCCCGGCACGACGAGGGACCCGCCAAACTCCGGCTCCAGGCCGTCCAGTTCATGTGGGAGGGCATCGCCGGCGAGGCCGTCTCCCCGCGCCGCTCCGAACGGCTCGCCGATCTCGCCGCCCTCTGCACCGGCCGCGACAACTCCGAGCGCGCCCTGCTGATGCTGCGCGGCTTCGACCTGCTCATCCAGGGCGAGAGCGCCGAGGAGGTCGTCGAGCTGTGCGACCGCGCCCTCGTCAACGGCCGGCTGGCACCCGGCCTCGGCTGGACGGACACCGAGTGGGGCATGGAACTCCTGCTCATGCTCGCCAGCTCCTACGCCTACACCGACCGCCTCGACCGCGCGGAGAGCCTGTACAACGAGGCCCTGCGCGCCTACGAGACCGCCGGCTGGAGCGGCGGCCACCTCGCCCTCGCCCATGCCTACGTCGGCCTCGGCCACCGCAGGCGCGGCCGGCTGCGGGACGCGGAGACCTCGCTGCGGGAGTCCCTGCGGATCGCCGAGCGGGTCGGCCGCCGGCTGCCCCTGTACTGGACCGCCACCTGCAACCTCATCGACACGCTGCTCGCCCGCGGCCATGTCCAGCAGGCCTGGGAGACCGCCGAACAGTACGGCTTCGCACCGCCGTACCCGTCCACCATCGTCATGCCGGACCCGCGGTCGGTGCGCGGCCGGCTGCTGCTCGCCGTCGGCCGCACGAAGGAGGCGGTGAACGAACTGGAGGCGGCGGAGAAGGCGGCCGCCACCCGCGGGCACTTCAACCCCGTGGTCGTGCCCTGGGCGCTCGACCTCGCCCGGGCCCTCGCGAACGAGGACCCGGCGCGGGCGGCGCGGCTGGCGAGCGACGCGCGACGGCAGGCCGAGCGGTTCGGTACGGACACGGCGATCGGCGAGGCGCTGCGGTGCGCTGCCGCGCTGGAGACCGGGCAGCGGCAGGTGCGGCTGGCTTCGCAGGCGGTGGCTTATCTGGAGGCGTCGCCCTGCCAGTACGAGCATGCGGCGGCGCGGGTGGAGTACGGGATCGCCGCGCGGTCGGTGGCCGAGCTGAACCGGGGCCTGGCGTTGGCCCGGTCGTGTGGGGCGGATGGGCTGGTCGCTCAGGCTCGGGAGGTTTTGGATACGGGCCGGGGGTTGCGTTGACGGGTGCGGGTGCGGGTGCGGGTGCGGGTGCGGGTGCGTGGGGGCTGATCGCGCGGTTCTCCGTGCCCCTGGAAGAGGCGGCGCTACAGGGACAGGAGTTGACCGGTCACCGCTGACAGGCGTTTCCGCGTCTCCGGGTCGTACGTCGCCTCGTGCGCTCGTGCCGGACTCGTACCGTCGAAGTAGCGCCCGGTACCCAAGTCCTGCGTCGCCAGGGCCAGGACGCCCGGCGCGCCGTCCGCCACCGTGCTCCAGGGCGCCACTCCGCCCTCCCGGACCATCGCCGTGTCCATGAAGGTCGCCGGGTGCAGGACGTTCACGCGGACTCCCGTGCCCGCCAGCTCCTCCGCCAGGGCGAAGGTGTGGGCCGCAAGGGCCCACTTGGCGCGGCAGTAGGCCGCGAACCCCTGGTAGCCGCGGGTGAATTCGGGGTCGTCGAAGTCGAGGGGCTCCTGGCCCGCCGAGCCCACGTTGACGATGCGGGCAGGGGTGTTCGCGCGCAGTACCGGCAGGAGGACGTGGGTCAGGGCCACCGGAGCCAGGTAGTTGACGGCCAGGCGCAACTCGTGGCCGTCGGTGCTCAGTTCGCGGCCCGAGCCGGGGGTGCCGGCGCCGACGCCCGCGTTGTTGACCAGGACGTCCAGGTCCGGATGGGCGTCGGCGACCCGCGCGCCGAGTTCGCGGACCTGGGCCAGCGAGGCCAGGTCCGCGACGAAGCCCTCCGCGGCGCCCTCGGTGCGCAGTTCGTCGACCAGCCGCCCGGTACGGCCCGGGTCGCGGCCGTGGGCGAGGACGAGGTGCCCGGAGCGGACCAGTTCGAAGGCGACGTACCGGCCGAGCCCGGCGGTGGCACCGGTGATCAGAACAGTGGACATGCCTCCAGCCTAGGCACACGGCGGTGGCGGGTGGGTGGTGCCGCTGGAGATACGACCGGCAGGGTCACCCTTCTTCCTCCGCCAGCACCCGCTGCGCCGTCGCGAACGCCGAGTTCGCGGCCGGGACCCCGCAGTACACGGCCGTCTGCAGCAGCACCGCGCCGATCTCCTCCGGTGTCAGCCCGTTGCGCCGGGCCGCCCGCACATGCATGGCCAGCTCGTCGTAGTGGCCGTGGGCGACCAGCGCGGTGAGGGTGATCATGCTGCGTTCGCGGCGGGAGAGCGTGGGGTCGGTCCAGATCTCGCCCCAGGCGTAGCGCGAGATGAAGTCCTGGAAGCGGGCCGTGAAGGGGGTCTGCCGGGCCTGGGCGCGGTCGACGTGCGCGTCGCCGAGCACGTCACGGCGTACCGCCATCCCACGCCTGGCGCCCCCGTCGAGGTGGGAGCGGAGCGCGGTGAGGACGGCCTCGGGACACTGCGCGGGCGCCAGATGCGCGGCGCCCGGCAGTTCGACCAGCGTGGACGACGGCACCGCGTCGGCGATCTCCCGCAGATGCGGCGGCGGGGTCGCGGGGTCCTGGCGGCCGGCGATCAGCAGGGTGCGGACGGCGATCTCGCCGAGCCGGTCGCGCAGGTCGAAGGCGGCCAGCGCGTCGCAGCAGGCGGCGTACGCCTCCGGGTCGGCCGACCGCTGGTCCTCGACCAGCCGCGGCACGGTGAAGCCGGGGGTGAACCAGCGCGAGCCGGCGTTCTCCGCCAGCCACTCCACGCCCTCCCGGCGCACCCGCTCGGCCCGCTCCTCCCAGGGCCCGGACCCGCCGAAGTGGGCCGAGGAGCAGATCACCGCGAGGTTCTCCAGCCGGTCCGGGTGGTGGACGGCCAGGTGCAGCCCCACGGCACCGCCCAGCGACACCCCCGCGTACGCGAACCGCTCGATCCCGAGCGCGTCGGCCAGCGCGAGCACCAGGTCGGCGAGGTCACCGACTCGCGCCCCGGCCTTGACCAGGTCGGGCGCCGAACCGCCGTGCCCCGGCAGGTTCCAGCGCACGACGCGGTGGGCGATCGACAGTTCGGGAGCCACGGCGTCCCACAGGGCGTACGAGGTGCCGAGCGACGGCCCGAGCAGCAGCGGGGGAGCCGAAGCGGCACCCTCGACGCGGTGGTTGAGAAGGTTCTCGGTCAACGTCGCTCCAGCGCACGGTCGGTGAGCACACCGGCGGAGCCGGTGTAGCGGGCGGGATCGGTCAGGCTGTCGAGATCGACGTCCTTCAGGTCGGGCTCCTCGGCCAGGAGTTCAGGAAGCGTTCGGTGCTCGGTGTGGGTGCGCCGGGCCAGCTCGGTGAGCAGCTCCTTGGCGCGGGCCCGGCCGAGCACCGGGGCCAGTTCGGCGGAGAGCCGCTCCGAGACGATCAGTCCGCCGGTGAGGCCGAGGTGGCGGCGCATCGCCTCCGGGTGCACCCGCAGCCCCGCCGCCAGCTCCGCCGCGTCCCGGGCCGCCCCGCCGACGGTCCGCAGCAGATCCCGCAGCGGTTCCCACTCGGCGTGCCAGGCACCGGCCGGCCGCTCGTCCTCCGCGGCCATCGAGCCGTACAGGACCGCCGCGAGCTGCGGAGCCCGCCGGGCGGCCGCCGCGATCAGCGTCGCTCGCACGGGGTTGGCCTTGTGCGGCATGGCCGACGAACCGCCCCCGCCGCCCTCGGAGACCTCGCCGATCTCGGTACGGGACAGGGTCAGCACGTCCGCGGCGATCTTCCCCAGCGCCCCTGCCGTGAAGGCGAGACACCCGGCGAGGTCGGCGATCGGCGTGCGCAGGGTGTGCCAGGGCAACAGGGGCGCGGCCAGACCGAGTTCACGGGCGTACGCCGCCGGCAGCTCCTCGGCGTGCTCCGCGCCGTACGCTCCGAAGGCGGCCAGCGTGCCTGCCGCACCGCCGAGTTGGGCGGGCAGCGACTCCCGGACCCGGGTCACGCGGTCCCGGGCGTCGAGGACCAGCGAGCGCCAGCCGGCCGCCTTCAGACCGAAGGTCGTCGGAACGGCGTGCTGGGTGAGCGTGCGGCCCGGCATCGGCGTGTCACGGTGCCCGGCGGCCAGCTGGGCCAGGGCCCTTTCGGCGCGGCCGAGGTCGGCGAGCACCAGGTCCAGGGTGCGGGCGGCGACCAGCATGGTCGCCGTGTCCATGATGTCCTGGCTGGTCGCACCCCGATGCACGTACGGTCCGTACTCCGCGCCGACCGCCTCGGTCAGATCGGCGACCAGCGGGATGACCGGGTTGCCGCCGGCGCGGCCGCGCTCCGCGAGGGCGCCGACGTCGAAACGGCCCGGGTCGGCCGCCTCGGTCACGGCCGTCGCGGCCTCGGCCGGGACCGGCCCCAGGGCGGCCTGGGCACGGGTGAGGGCCGCCTCCGCGTCAAGGAGCGCCCGCAGCCACGCGCCGTCCGCGGTCGCGGACGCGGCGGCGGATCCGGACCACCCGGGACCGAGCAGCCCGGCGTCACCACCGCCGTACTCCACTGAATTCACTGGAACTCCAGGAAGACCGTCTCGCCCTCGCCCTGAAGGCGGATGTCGAAACGGTAGGTCCCCCGGCCCTCGTCGGCGGCGATCAGCGTGTCGCGTCGCTCACCCACCCGGGTGAGCAGCGGGTCGGCGGCGAGCACCGCGTCGTCACCCGGCAGGTAGATCCGGGTGAACAGGTGTACGAGCAGCCCGCGCGCGAACACGCACACGCTGAGGTGGGGCGCGCTGCCGCCGCGGGCGCCGGGCCGCAGCGTCCGCGCGTACCAGTGCCCGTCGGTGTCCGTCTGGATCCGGCCCCAGCCGGTGAACTCCACGCCGTTGCGGCCGAGGTAGTCACCGCTCGCCGGGTCGCGGCGGATCGAACCGTCGGCCGTGGCCACATGGCCCGCCGGGTCGGGGCCCCACAGCTCCACGAGCGCGTCGGGAAGCGGGTCGCCGGCGCCGTCGAGGACGTATCCGTGGACCGTGATCGTGTCCGGGTGTCCGAGGGGCGCGATGTCCTCGCCGCCGCGGAACGGCAGCGCGTACCCGTAGAACGGGCCGACGGTGTGGGACGGGGTGGGCAGCACGTTCTCCGGGCTGCTCGTGTCGATCTTCGTCATGGCAGGTCAGCGTCCTTCTTCGATCCAGGTGGCGGCGGGGCCGTCCAGCACGATGTCCCAGTGGTAGCCCATCGAGAACTCCGGCACGGACAGACTGTGGTCGTAGGTCGCCACCAGCCGCTGCCGGGCCGCGTCGTCCGTCACCGACTGGATGATCGGGTCGTACGGGAACAGCGGGTCGCTCGGGAAGTACATCTGCGTCACCAGCCGCTGCGTGAACGCCGTACCGAACATCGAGAAGTGGATGTGCGCCGGACGCCAGGCGTTGAGGTGGTTGCGCCAGGGGTAGGGGCCCGGCTGGATGGTGGTGAAGCGGTAGCCGCCGTCGGCGTCGGTGATCGTCCGGCCGACACCCGTGAAGTTCGGGTCCAGTGGGGCGTCGTGCTGCTCCCGCTGGTGCGCGTAGCGGCCCGCCGAGTTGGCCTGCCAGATCTCGATCAGCTGGCCCCGCACGGGCCGGCCGTCGCGGTCCAGCAGCCGCCCGGAGACGGTGATCCGCTCCCCGATGGGCTCTCCGCTGTGCTGCCGGGTCAGATCGTTGTCTATCCCGGTGATGTCCCGCTCTCCGAACGCGGGCGAGTGCAGCTCCACCAGCTCCGGATCCCTGCTGGTGTCGATGGCGACCAGGGGCTGTTTCGGGTGCCGGAGAACGGAGGACCGGTAGGGGGCGTAGCCCCGGCGGGGGTGGTGCTCGACGGGGCCGCCCTCAGCGACACGCTTCTCATAGGCGGCGTGCTCGGCGGCGATCTCAAGGTCGATGTCGGCCTGGGTGAGTGTCATGAGAAGTCCTAGCTGTAAGCGCCCCTCCAGGGGCGCGGGGCTGTATTGCTGTGCGGCTCCGCCGCGCGGGCGCGACCAGCCGCAACGCACCCGCGGGTGCCGTACGGCCTGTCGCTCGAGAACAAGCGCGAGCCCTTGCCCGACGCCGATGCGCAGGGTCGCGACACCGGTACCGCGGCCACGCCGCGTCAGACGTCCTGGATCCGGGCCGGGTCCAGGGCGGGGATGCGGGCGAGGAGCGCGCGGCCGGCGTGGGCGGCCAGGTCGTCCGGGCGCACCGAGGCCGGGGCGCCGTTGTGGCGGCCGATCGGCGTGCGGAGGGCGTCGGCGATGTACACCGTGTTCACAGCAGACCCTCCGCGACGATCAGTTCGGCGTCGGTCCTGGCGGTGATCTCCTCGACGCTCACCCCGGGCGCGGTCTCGGCCAGCAGCAGCCCGTCGTCCGTGATGTCGAGGACGCCGAGGTCGGTGATGATCCGGTCCACGCACGCCTTCCCGGTCAGCGGCAGCGTGCACTCGCTCAGGATCTTCGCCGAGCCGTCCTTGGCGGTGTGGGTCATCACGACGATGACGGTGCGGGCGCCGTGGACCAGGTCCATCGCCCCGCCGATCCCGGTGACCAGCTTCCCCGGGATCGCCCAGTTGGCCAGATCGCCCTTCTGCGAGACCTGCATCGCGCCGAGCACGGCGACGTCGATGTGCCCGCCGCGGATCATCGAGAACGACAGCGCCGAGTCGAAGAAGGAGGCGCCGGGCAGCACCGTGACGGTCTCCTTCCCGGCGTTGATCAGGTCCGGGTCGACCGCGTCCTCGCTGGGGTAGGGGCCGGTGCCCAGGATGCCGTTCTCCGACTCCAGGACCACCTCCACCCCGGCGGGCAGATGGTTCGGGATCAGCGTCGGCAACCCGATCCCCAGGTTCACGTACTGGCCGTCCTTCAGCTCGCGGGCCGCCCGCGCGGCCATTTCCTCACGCCGCCAGGCCATCAGCTGCTCACCGTCCGCTGCTCGATCTTCTTGTCCGCCGCCTGCCCGGGGGTCAGGGCGACCACCCGCTGTACGAAGATGCCCGGCAGATGCACCGCGTCCGGATCGATCCCGCCGGGCTCGACCAGTTCCTCCACCTCGGCGATGGTGATCTTCCCGGCCATCGCCGCGAGGGGGTTGAAGTTGCGGGTGGACTTGCTGAAGACCAGGTTCCCGTGCCGGTCGCCCTTCGCCGCCCGCACCAGCGCGAAGTCGGTACGGATCCCGCGCTCCAGGACGTAGTCGGTGCCCTCGAACTCCCGCACCTCCTTGGCCGGCGAGGCCACGGCCACCCCGCCCTGCCCGTCGTAGCGCCAGGGCAGCCCGCCGTCCGCGACCTGCGTGCCCACCCCCGCGGGGGTGTAGAACGCGGGGATCCCGGCACCGCCGGCCCGCAGCCGCTCGGCGAGGGTGCCCTGCGGGATCAGCTCCAGCTCGATCTCGCCGCTCAGGTACTGGCGGGCGAACTCCTTGTTCCCCCCGATGTAGGAGCCCGTCACCCGCCCGATCCGCCCCGCGGCCAGCAGCACCGCGAGCCCGGTGTCCATCGCACCGCAGTTGTTCGAGACGACGCTCAGGCCCCCCACACCCCGCTCGTACAACGCCCCGATCAGCACGTTCGGCACACCGCTCAGCCCGAACCCGCCCACCGCGAGCGACGCGCCGTCCGGCACATCGGCCACCGCCTCCGCGGCCGTGGCGACCACCTTGTCCATCCGTGAGCCTCATATCTCTCAGCGAATTAATCAGGGCACTGAGTATTTCAGCGAGATGTCTGCCACGCTGCCACTGGCGTCGAAACCAGTCAAGACCTCGGGCGATGATTGGACGGACATACAGACAGGACCCGGCCCGGCGGGTATCGTTCAGTGCACCAACGAATTCGGGACCATGGGAGCGCATATGGCCGCGGTGGACCTCACCACCCACCCCGGGCACCTGGCCCGGCGGCTTCAGCAGGCCCACTACCTGCTGTGGAACACGATGGTCTCGGAGGAGATCACCTCGCCGCAGTTCGCCGTGCTGAACGCGCTCGTCGCCGAGCCGGGACTGGACCAGCGGACCGTGGGGGAGCGGGTGGGACTGGACCGGTCGACCATCGCCGAGGTCATCAGCCGGCTGGGCCGGCGCGGGCTCCTCGACAAGGTGCGTGACCCGCAGGACGGGCGGCGCTTCCTGCTGCGCCTGACCGACGACGGCCTGCGCACCCACCGCAAGCTCGCCGTGCGCACCGCCCGGATGAACCAGGTCTTCCTCGCCCCGCTGTCGGCCGAGGAGCAGACTCAGTTCTTCGGCCTGATCCGCCGGGTCGCGGACGCGGCGGAGAGCCTGCGCAATCCCACGGAGACCGCCGCCTCCAGGGCCTAGGCCAGGCCTAGGACAGGCCAGGGCCTGGGCGCCTGCGGCCCCTGGGCCTTCGTTCCGGCCCCTAGGCCTTCGCGAACACCACCCACACCGGTCCGTCGGCGAAGTTCACCGGACTGCCGTCGGCCCCCGTGAACGTCGTGCCGCCTGTGGCCGCCGGCCGTGACCAGGTGGCCTCGAACGACCGCCCGTCCCGCAACACGTCGGCCTTCCCCGACCCGACCGTCTCGGTGTACGGCGTGTAGTTGCCGAGCACGTCGTGATAGCGGGACGTGGTCACCCTGACGTACTGCACCACGACCGTCGCGGCCGTCAGCCGCTTCCCGGCCGTCGTCCGGTCCGCGGTGCCGTCCAGCGACACCAGCCAGCGGCTTGAGTCGGCGGACCAGGTGAAGGTGAAGCGGGCCGCCGGGTACCGCACGGTGCGTGCGGCGGTGGCCGTGCCGCCGGCCGGGGCCGGGCCGTAGTGGAATCCGGTGGTGAGCGCCGCCCTGCCGGGCACCCCGTCCATCAGCTTGGCCGGGCGGAGGTAGAGGTTGTGCGGGGCCGGTCTGTCGCTGCCCCGGAAGTAGGCGGCGGACGCCTGCCCGGGCGACTCGGCCCGTAGGGGGGCCCGGCCGATCAGGGGGAGCAGCTTCTTCTGGGCGCCGGAGAAGGCGAGCGTCGGCCGGTCGAACTGGCGTAGCAGCTCCAGGTCCGACTCACGGGCGCTGCGGACGGGGCCGACGACCTCGGGGAGCCGGGTGGCGTACACCGCCATCAGCCGGCTTAGCCCGCCCTCCACCTGCTCCGCGTACACCACGTCCGCCGAGTCCAGCCCGGTCTGGGGGCGGGCCGCGCCCACGTTGTCGATCTTCACGGCCAGTACGGATCCGGTGGCGTGCGGCCCGCTCGGTGTGGAGGTGCCCTGCGGTGCGCGGCCGTCGTCCGTCGTGCCGTGCCGGGTGCAGCCCGCTGTCAGGGAGGACGTCACCGTGGCCGCCAGCGCCGCAGCCAGCACGGTCCGGCGCGTCGGCGCCCCATGTCGCATGCCCACCACTGTCACCCCGTTCATCCGCCCCGCCTGACCCTTGATTGTGTGCTCATCGGTTCATCGGTGGCCATACCCGGTCGAACCCGATCGGCTGCGTCGACGTGTCCCGCCCCGGCGGCGTGGCCGGTGGCGGTTCGGCCGGGGACCCTCGGGTACCCGGCTCGGGCCGCCGTTTCGAACGCGTGCCGGAACCGGCGCGGACGCGACAGAGGGAGCGCGAGTCATGAAGGCAGTCACCTGGCAGGGCCGACGCGACGTACGGGTGGACGACGTGCCCGATCCCCGCATCGAAGAGCCCACCGACGCCGTCATCCGCATCACCTCGGCCGGCCTGTGCGGCTCGGACCTGCACCTGTACGAGGTGCTCACGCCGTTCATGACCCCGGGTGACATCCTCGGCCACGAACCCATCGGCATCGTCGAGGAGACCGGCTCCGAGGTGCCGAACCTGCGGCCGGGCGACCGGGTGGTGGTGCCCTTCCAGATCGCGTGCGGGCACTGCTTCATGTGCTCGGCGGGGCTGATGACCCAGTGCGAGACCACCCAGGTCACCGGCGAGGGCATGGGCGCCGCCCTGTTCGGCTACACCCGGCTCTACGGCGCGGTTCCCGGCGCCCAGGCCGAGTACCTGCGCGTCCCGCAGGCGCACTACGGCCCCATCAAGGTGCCCGAGGGACCGTCCGACGACCGCTTCGTCTACCTCTCCGACGTGCTCCCCACCGCCTGGCAGGCCGTCGAGTACGCCGCGGTCCCGCCCGGCGGCACCCTCGCCGTCCTCGGCCTCGGGCCGATCGGCGACATGGCCTGCCGTCTCGCCAGGGCGCGCGGGGCCGAGCGGGTGTTCGGCGTCGACCTGGTTCCCGAGCGGCTCGCACGGGCCGCCCGCCGCGGCGTCGAGACGTACGACCTGCGGGCCTTCGACGACGAGAAGGAACTGGTCCGCGCGATCCACGACGAGACCGGCGGCCGGGGCCCGGACGCCGTGATCGACGCCGTCGGCACCGAGGCGCACGGCAGCGCCGCCGCCAAGCTGGCCCAGACCGCGACCGGCCTGCTGCCCCGCAAGATCGCCGCGCCCCTCGCGGAACGCTTCGCCGTCGACCGGCTCGGCGCCCTCCACCTGGCGATCGACCTGGTCCGCCGCGGCGGCACGATCTCCCTGAGCGGGGTGTACGGCGGCATGGCCGACCCGCTGCCGCTGCTCACGCTCTTCGACAAGCAGGTCCAGCTGCGCATGGGCCAGGCGAACGTCCGCCGCTGGACCGACGAGATCCTCCCGTATCTGACGGACGAGGACCCGCTCGGCGTCGAGGACTTCGCCACCCACCGGCTGCCGCTGTCCGAGGCCCCGCACGCGTACGACATGTTCCAGCACAAGCAGGACGGCGCGGTGAAGATCCTCCTGAAGCCGTGACCGCGGCGGTCACGACCCCAGGATCTCGGCGAGGTCGTAGCGCACCGGCTCCTCCAGCTGGGCGTAGGTGCAGCTGAGCGGTGTGCGGTCCGGGCGCCACCGGCGAAAGCGGGCCGTGTGCCGGAAGCGGGCCCCGTTCTCCATGTGGTCGTAGGCCACCTCGGCCACCCGCTCGGGCCGCAGCGGCACCCAGGACAGGTCCTTCTTGCCCGACCAGCGGCTCGGCGCGCCGGGCAGCCGGGCCGACTCATGGGCCGCCTCCTGCGCCCAGGCCGCCCACGGATGGCCGGAGACGTCCTCCATGCGCAGCGGTTCCAGCTCCTCGATCAGCTCGGCCCGCCGTCTCATCGGGAACGCGGCCGACACACCCACGTGCTGGAGGGCGCCCCGGTCGTCGTACAGGCCCAGCAGCAGGGAGCCCACCACCGGGCCGCTCTTGTGGAGGCGGTAGCCGGCCACCACCACGTCGGCGGTCCGCTCGTGCTTGACCTTGAACATGGCGCGCTCGTCCTGCCGGTAGCGCGACGTGAGCGGCTTGGCGATGACTCCGTCCAGGCCGGCCCCCTCGTACTGCTCGAACCACTGCCGGGCCACCTCGACATCGGTCGTGGCCGGCGCCAGATGCACCGGCGGGGTGACATTGGCCAGCGCCCTCGCGAGCAGCGCGCGGCGGTCGGTCAGCGGGACGTCCAGCAGTGACTCGTCGGCCAGCGCCAGCAGGTCGAAGGCGACGAAGGAGGCGGGCGTCCGCTCCGCCAGCGCGCGCACCCGCGAGTCCGCCGGATGGATCCGCTCGGTCAGCGCGTCGAAGTCGAGCCGGCCCTCCCGCGCGATGACGATCTCCCCGTCCAGCACGCACCGCTCGGGCACCCGTTCCCGCAGCGCCGCCACCAGCTCGGGGAAGTACCTGGTCAACGGCTTCCCGGTCCGGCTCCCCAGCTCCACCTCGGCGCCGTCCCGGAACACGATCGCCCGGAAGCCGTCCCACTTCGCCTCGTACTGCATGTCCGGCGGGATCGTCGCCACCGGCTTGGCGAGCATCGGCTTCACGGGCGGCATCACCGGCAGATCCATGCCACGACTCTACGAGCGCTCCCCGGCGCCCGCTCGTCACGCGGCACGCCCGCGGTTCGGCCCCGCGGACCGCGTCGAGCGACATGCGCGACGGGGGCGGTGCGCCTACCGTGGCCGCATGGGCGATGCGGTGGAACTGGAGGTGGCCGGCCGGACCGTACGGCTGTCCAGCCCGGACAAGGTGTTCTTCCCCGAGCGCGGTTTCACCAAGCTGGACGTCGCCCGCTACTACGCGGCCGTCGCCCCCGGCATCCTGCGCGCCCTGCGCGACCGCCCCACCACCCTCCAGCGCTACCCGGACGGCATCGAGGGCGAGTGGTTCTACCAGAAACGCGCCCCCAAGAACATGCCCGACTGGATCCCCACCGCCCACATCACCTTCCCCAGCGGCCGCAGCGCCGACGAGATGTGCCCCACCGAGGAGGCCGCGGTCGTGTGGGCCGCGCAGTACGGCACGCTCACCTTCCACCCGTGGCCGGTGCGCCGCGGTGACGTCGACCACCCCGACGAGCTCCGCCTCGACCTCGACCCGCAGCCCGGCACCGACTTCGACGACGCGGTGCGTGCCGCACACGAACTGCGCGCCGTCCTGGACGAGTTCGGCGGACTGCGGGGATGGCCCAAGACCTCCGGCGGCCGCGGGCTGCACGTCTTCGTGCCCATCGAACCCCGCTGGACCTTCACCCAGGTCCGGCGCGCGGCGATCGCCGTGGGCCGCGAGCTGGAACGCCGGATGCCGGACCGGGTCACCGTCAAGTGGTGGAAGGAGGAGCGCGGCGAGCGCATCTTCGTCGACTACAACCAGACCGCCCGTGACCGCACCATCGCCTCCGCCTACTCCCTGCGGCCCCGCTCGCACGCGCCCGTCTCCGCCCCGCTGCGCTGGGAGGAGGTCGACGACGTCCGCCCGGAGGACTTCGACCTCGTCACCATGCCGGCCCGGTTCGCCGAAGCCGGCGATGTGCACGCGGACATGGACGACCACGTTTGCTCCCTCGACGCGCTTTTGGAACTCGCCCGCCGCGACGAACACGATCACGGCCTCGGCGACCTGCCCTATCCGCCGGAGTACCCGAAGATGCCGGGCGAGCCCAAACGCGTCCAGCCGAGCCGGGCCCGGCCCGAACAGCCTTCCTGACGGCCTGACTTGGCGGCGCCCTGGCGGCCGTCGGCGGACGGCACGGCCACGAGAGCGCTCTCACCGCCTCCTGCGCCCGGGGCTATGCTGATCGCCAGCCACCGGGGAGGAGGGCCGAGGTGTCCGAGGCAGTGTCGCGCCCCACACTGGAGGCCGTGGCCGCGCGGGCCGGGGTCTCCCGGGCCACCGCGTCACGGGTCGTCAACGGCGGCGACGGCGTGCGCGAGCCCCTCGTCGAGCGGGTCCGGCGGGCGGTCGAGGAACTCGGCTACGTCCCCAACCAGGCGGCCCGCAGCCTCGTCACCAAACGGCACGACGCCGTCGCCGTCGTCATCGCCGAACCGGAGACCCGGATCTTCACCGACCCCTTCTTCGCCCTCCAGCTGCGCGGCATCAGCAAGGAGCTGACCGCCCACGACAACCAGCTCGTGCTGCTGCTCACCGAAGGCCGGGACGACCATGCCCGGGTGGCCCGCTATCTCGCCGGCGGCCATGTCGACGGCGCCCTGGTCTTCTCGCTCCACCTCGACGACCCGCTGCCCGGTCTGATCGAGGGCGCCGGGGTCCCCACCGTGTTCGGCGGCCGGCCCGGCTGGGGCGGCGGCTCGAACAGTGCCGTGTACGTCGACTGCGACAACCGGGGCGGTGCCGAGGAGGCGGTACGTCATCTCGTCGGCCTCGGCCGCACCCGGATCGCGCACATCACCGGACCCCTGGACCAGACGTCGGCGGCCGACCGCCTCCAGGGATACCGGGACGTGATGGGGGAGATGGGGGAGAGCGCCCCCCGGCTGGTCGTCACCAGCGACTTCACCCCGGGCGGTGGCGAGCGCGCCATGCGCGAACTCCTCGACCGCTGCCCCGACGTGGACGCCGTGTTCGCCGCCAACGACCTCACCGCGCTCGGCGTCCTGCGCGTCCTGCGCGAGCGCGGCCGCCGGGTGCCCGAGGACGTCGCCGTGATCGGCTTCGACGACGTGCTGCCCGTCGCCGGACAGACCGAACCGGCGCTGACGACGGTCCGCCAGGACATCGAGGAGATGGGCCGGTTGATGGCCCGGCTGCTGCTGTCCACGCTGACCCGCGGGGAGTCGGCGACCGGCGCGCCGAGCAGCGTCGTCCTGCCCACGACACTGATACGGCGCGCGACCGCCTAGCGGGTCTCGGCCTCGGACCTGCCCGTGGATCCGGCCTCAGGCCTGCTGCGGTTCGCTCTTGAGCACCGCGAAGCGGGCGCCGTACGGGTCGGCCAGCTTGGCCATCCGGCCCACACCCGCCAGCGTGGTCGCCGGCATCCGCACCCTGCCGCCGGTCTGCTGGGCCTTCTCGACCACCGCGTCCGGGTCCTCGACCTCGAAGTACGGCAGCCAGTACGCGCCGGCCTGCGCCTCGGCCGGGTCCTCGGCCAACGGCACCATGCCGCCGAACACCGACGCCTCGTCACCGCCGGCCGGATTGACACAGGTGTAGGTGCCGCCGGGGAAGGGCACGCCGAAGGTCTCCAGACCGAGCGCCTTGCGGTAGAAGGCGGCGGCGGCCGCGATGTCCGGGGTGTACAGCTCCACCCAGCACAGCGAACCCGGATCGCCCGCCAGGTCGACCCCCTTGGTGCGCGCCGGCTGCCAGATGCCGAAGGGCACGCCCGCCTGGTCGGCGAGGATCGCCAGGTGGCCCTGGCCCAGCACGTCCATCGGCTGGGCGAGGACGCTGCCGTGCGCCTGCTCGGCCGCCTTCGCGGTGGCCTGCGCGTCCTCACTCCGGAAGTACACCGTCCAGGACGGCGGACCCTGTTCCGGGGTGGTCTGCATACCGCCGGCGACGGTCCTGCCGTCCAGTTGGAAGAATCCGTAACCGCCGGCGTCGGGACCCGCCGACTGGAACTGCCAGCCGAAGAGACCGTGGTAGAAGGAGACGGCGCCGTCGATCTCGGGAGTGCCGAGGTCGATCCAGTTGGGAGCACCGTCGACGAAACGGGTGGTGAGCATCATCGCCCTCCTCGGAAGGGTCCTGTCCACTGCTGCGCCGAGTCTTCCACCGCCCACTGACAACCGCTGCCGGACCACGCCCACCGCGACCCGGTTACCGTGGGTCACCTGACGCGCTCGCCGAGTTTCGGATCCGCTCCGCGCGCCGCCGTGCGCGGGCGTGGTGCACGGGAGCATGATCGACGCTGCGGTGGTCCGTCGCGGTCCCGTTGAGCGGGCGTTGATCGAACGTTTTTCGCCGCCCGGCACGATCCTGGCCATGCACTTCGACACCATCACCCCGCCCCGCACGCCCGTACCGGCCTGGCAGGCGCAGGCGTTGTGCGCGCAGACCGGGGCGGACTTCTTCTTTCCCGAGCCCGGCAGTTCGGTGCGCGAGGCCAAGCGCATCTGCGGCATGTGCGAGATGCGCTCGGCGTGCCTGGAGTACGCGCTGGACAACGACGAACGCTTCGGCGTCTGGGGCGGGCTGTCCGAGAAGGAACGCCTGGAACTGCGCCGCGCGTCCCGCTGAACCGGATTCGAACCGGCATGTCCGCCCGGGCAAGACGGTGCGTCCGCCGCTGCGCCACGTCCGGGCGCGTAGGTCGCGCGCAGCTCGGCCGGGAGCGGGGCCGGCAGGCGGCCCATGCCGCAGGCCACCGACAGGGCGCACCGGAGAATCCGGGCGCCCGTCCGCCCTGGCGTCACGCGCCGGCGCGCGCTGCCATCCGTGCCTTGCGCGCGGCCAGCTTCTCGTCGAACTTCGAGGCCTCCGCGTTCAGGCCGCCCATGTACAGGCCGAGTTCCTCCTGCGCCTGCAGGCCCTCCGGGCCGAGACCGTCGATCTCCAGGACCCTCAGGTGGCGCAGCACCGGCTGCAGCACGTCGTCGTGGTGGATGCGCAGGTTGTAGACCTCACCGATCGCCATCTGGGCGGCGGCGCGCTCGAAGCCGGGGATGCCGTGGCCGGGCATGCGGAAGTTGACCACGACGTCCCGCACCGCCTGCATGGTCAGGTCGGGGGCCAGTTCGAACGCGGACTTCAGGAGGTTGCGGTAGAAGACCATGTGCAGGTTCTCGTCGGTCGCGATGCGGGCCAGCATGCGGTCGCAGACCGGGTCGCCGGACTGGTGGCCGGTGTTGCGGTGCGAGATGCGGGTCGCGAGCTCCTGGAAGGCGACGTAGGCGATCGAGTGCAGCATCGAGTGCCGGTTGTCCGACTCGAAGCCCTCGCTCATGTGGGACATGCGGAACTGCTCCAGCTTGTCCGGGTCCACCGCGCGCGAGGCGAGCAGGTAGTCGCGCATCACGATGCCGTGCCGGCCCTCCTCGGCGGTCCAGCGGTGCACCCAGGTGCCCCAGGCGCCGTCCCGGCCGAACAGGGAGGCGATCTCGTGGTGGTAGCTGGGCAGGTTGTCCTCGGTGAGCAGGTTCACCACCAGCGCGGTCCGGCCGATCTCGGTGACCTTGGACTGCTCCTTGCCCCAGGCCTGGCCGTCCTCGAAGAAGCCGGGGAAGTTACGGGCGTCGCTCCACGGCACGTACTCGTGCGGCATCCAGTCCTTGGCGACCTTCAGATGGCGGTTCAGCTCCTTCTCGACCACTTCCTCCAGGGCGTACAGCAGTCGCGCGTCGGTCCACACGGACGGGCTGTCGAAATGGGGAGAAGTGATCGTCACGAGAACTCCAGGGGGACGCCGAACAAGAGCGGATGAACGAGGACCGGCGAGCGGTGCCGGAAACCTACGAGATCGTAAGCTACGAATCCGTAGGTTACGAAACCGTAGGTTAAGTGCGCTGTAAAGACTGCTGATCAGGCCCGGTGCACAAGGCGAGTCGCACACCGAGCAGACCCGGGACCCGCAGGTCCCGGGTCTGAAGCCGTGAATCGATCACCCGTCAGGCATACAGCTCCCGCAGTCGCACCGAGAGGCACGTCACACATCCCTCAAGCTTCTCGAACTCGGAGATGTCCACCGTGACCACCTCGTGGCCGAGGTCGGTCAGCAGTTCCGCGGTCTTCGGGGCGCTCGCCGACATCAGCAGCTTGCCGCCGCCGAGCAGCACCACATGGGCGCCCGCGTCCTCCGGCACCGCCAGGAACCCCGGGAACAGCGAGGGCCGGTCCATGTTCGGGATGTGCCCCAGAATCGTTCCGTCGGGCAGCGCGGTCACCGCCGACTTCAGATGCAGCACCTTGCTCACCGGCACGGCGACCACGCGCGCGCCCAGCGGCTCGAACGCGGCCCGCAACTGCTGCACCCCGGCCGCGTTGGTCCGCCCGCCGCGGCCGACGTAGACGGTGTCGCCCACCTTGAGGACGTCACCGCCGTCCAGGGTGCCCGGCTCCCAGATCCAGTTGACCGAGCAGCCCAGGCGGGCCACCGCCTCCTCGACGCCGGCCGTCTCCTCGCGCCGGGACTCGGCACCGGGGCGGGTGATCAGCGCCACGTTCTTGTACATGACGACCGTGTCCTCGACGAACACCGAGTCCGGGCACTCGTCCGCCGGGTCCACCTCGACGGTCTCCCAGCCGTGCGCGCGCAGCGCCTCCGCGTACGCCTCCCACTGCTCGTGGGCGAGCTCGACGTCGACCTTCTCCCGCTCGATGTGCGTCACCAGGCCTTCGGCGAGGCGCGGGCTGGGGCGGCGGATGAGGGCCTTCTTGCTGGGCACGACGGGTCTCCGGGGTCGGGGTTCGGTCCGGCGCCCATTGCGGGGCGCCGGACCGCCATCATGCAGCGCGGGTCCGTGTCGACAAAACCCCTGTCGTCAGGCTGTGCCCTCCCCGAGACCGGCCACCTCGTCCGGCGTCGTGCCCGTCAGCTCCCCGTCCGCCATCAGCAGCCACCGCGTGATCCCGATCGACTCCAGGAACGGCAGGTCGTGACTGGCCACGATCAGGGCGCCCGCGTACGACTCCAGGGCCGTGGTGAGCTGACGGACGCTCGCCATGTCGAGGTTGTTCGTCGGCTCGTCCAGCATCAGCAGCTGCGGCGCCGGCTCGGCCAGCAGCAGCGCGGCCAGCGCCGCCCGGAAGCGCTCGCCGCCGGAGAGCGTCCCCGCCTTCTGGTCGGCCCGGGCGCCCCGGAACAGGAAGCGGGCCAGCCGGGCGCGGATCCGGTTGTTGCCGGCGTCCGGCGCGAACCGGGCCACGTTCTCGGCGACGGTCAGCTCCTCGTCGAGGACGTCCAGCCGCTGCGGCAGGAAACGCGTCGGCACGTGCGCGTGCGCCTCGCCCGCGACCGGCGCCAGCTCCCCGGCGATCGTCCGCAACAGCGTCGTCTTGCCCGCGCCGTTGCGCCCGATCAGCGCGATCCGCTCGGGCCCGCGCAGATCGAGGATCCCCTTCACCCGCGAGCCGTGCGCGAGTTCCAGGTTCTCCAGCGTCAGCACGTTCCGGCCCGGCGGAACGGCCGTGTACGGCAGTTCCACGCGGATCTCGTCGTCGTCGCGGACCGCCTCCACCGCCTCGTCCAGGCGTTCCCTGGCCTCGGCGAGGCGTTCCTCGTGCATGATGCGGTGTTTGCCCGCGGACTCCTGCGCCGCCCGCCTGCGCGCCCCCATGACGATCTTCGGCTCGCGCTTCTGCTCGAACATCTTCTGCCCGTACCGCTTGCGGCGGGCCAGTTTGACCTGGGCGTCGGACAGTTCGCGCCGCTGCTTGCGGACATCGGCCTCGGCGACCCGCACCATGCGCTCGGCCGCCTCCTGTTCGACGGCGAGGGCCTCCTCGTACGCCGAGAAGTTGCCGCCGTACCAGGTGACCTCCCCGGCGTGCAGGTCGGCGATCTGGTCGACCAGTTCGAGGAGTTCACGGTCGTGGCTGACCACGATCAGCACGCCCGGCCAGGACGCCACGGCCGCGTACAGCCGCTTGCGGGCGTACAGGTCGAGGTTGTTGGTGGGCTCGTCGAGCAGCAGCACGTCCGGCCGCCGAAGGAGCAGCGCGGCCAGCCGCAGCAGCACCGACTCGCCACCGGACACCTCGCCGACGGTCCGGTCCAGGCCGATGTGGCCGAGCCCGAGTTCGCCGAGGGTGACCAGGGCACGCTCCTCGACGTCCCAGTCGTCGCCGAGCGTCTCGAAGTGCCGGTCGGACGCGTCGCCCGCCTCGATGGCGTGCAGCGCGGCCCGCCGGGCGGCGATGCCGAGCGCCTCCTCGACGCGCAGGGCGGTGTCGAGCGTGACGTTCTGCGGGAGGTGGCCGACCTCGCCGGCCACTTTCACGATGCCGTCGGCCGGCGTGAGCTCGGCGGCGACGAGCTTCAAAAGTGTCGACTTCCCCGATCCGTTGACGCCGACCAGGCCGGTGCGGCCGGGGCCGAAGGAGATGTCCAGGCCGTCGAAGACGGGGGAGCCGTCGGGCCAGGCGAAGGACAGGGAGGTGACGGTGACGGAAGCAGACATGGGCGCCTCGCGGTTGCTTGCGGTGTCGGGGGGCAAACGCGTGTCGAGACACCGCGAGGCAGAAGCCGAGAGGGGCAGGAAGGGATCCTGTGCCGGGAGGACGGCTCACACGCCGAGGCCGAACGCCACAGACACACCTCGCAGGTGTGACGCGGTGTCTCAGAACCTCAGACGAGCAACGTCCTTCTCCAATCGACGGCAACAGAACCGTCGTCAACGCTAGGAGGGGTCTCACGGGGTGTCAACGCGATTAACCACCGCGCGCCCTCGCCTGTCACGCCCGGCCGGCGCGGGAGCGCCGGGTCAGCAGGCGTCCCGCATCAGCTCGGCCAGGTCCTGGTCCAGGTCCAGCTGGAGGTGTTCGAGACCGGTGGGGACCAGGTCGTCGGTCGCCTCCAGGAACCGGCGTATCTCACCGGTGCGCACATGGACGACGGCGGTGCCCTCCGGGGCGTGGAACTCCAGCACGGTCCGGTCGTAGCCGTACGGCCGTACCCGGACGTCCCCGTTGCCCTCGGGCGCGTGCAGCCCCGCCGCCAGCAGTTCGCGGGAGAACGTCCAGCAGACGTCGACCCCCTCCAGGGTGGCCGGGGCCGGGAAGGTCATGCGTACGGCGAAGGGGTCCTCGCGGTCGTAGCACAGGGTGGCGGGAATGCTCGGCATGCGCGGTGACGCGGCGACCAGGCGAGCCTCTACGGGCTGCTCGATGACGGTGGACAACGCCTTGCTCCCTCGTGACGGTGGTACGGATTCCCGGGCGTGTGAGACCTGGCACTGGAAGAGACGAAAGAAGCGGCCGATCCGTGCACAGGAGGGGCGAGTGACCTCTGTCACCGGGCTTGTCCACACCCGCGGCTCACCGGTCGCAGGAGGCCGTGGGGCCCTCTGGACGACGCGGTCGCGGTCGGCTAGCTTCGCGCGCCATGAGGCGCTTGGGGAGCACGCGACGTACAGGACGGGCCCGGCGTACCGGCCGGGCGGTCGCGGTGGGGGTGGCGTGCACGGCGGCGCTGGCCGCGTTGACCGCCGGTTCCGCGCAGGCCACGGCACGGGCACCGCACTGGGCGGTCAAGGACACCGGCACCCCGGACGTGCGGTTCCGGGGCCTGGCCGCCGTCGACCGGAACACCGCCTGGCTGGCCGGCACCGGCGGCACCGTGCTGCGCACCACGGACGGCGGGACGAGCTGGCAGAACGTCTCTCCGCCGGGCGCGGGCGACCTCCAGTTCCGGGACGTCGAGGCGTTCGACGCGCGCCACGCCGTGGTGCTGGCCATCGGCGAGGGCGAGGCGTCCCGGGTCTACCGCACCGACGACGGCGGCCGGACCTGGACGGAGGCCTTCCGTAACACCGATCCCGCCGCCTTCTACGACTGCATGGCCTTCTTCGACCGCCGCCACGGCCTCGCCATGAGCGACCCGGTCGACGGCGGATTCCGCATCCTGTCGACGAGCGACGGCGGCCGTTCGTGGCGCGTGCTGCCGGACGACGGCATGCCGGCCGCCCTGGCCGGCGAGGCGGGCTTCGCGGCGAGCGGCCAGTGCCTGGTCACCTCCGGCCCGAAGGACGCCTGGCTGGCCACCGGCGGCGGCGCCCACGCGCGCGTGCTGCACTCCACCGACCGCGGCCTGACCTGGACCGCCGCCGACACCACGATCCCGGCGGGCGATCCGGCCAAGGGCGTCTTCGCCCTCGCCTTCCGGGACCGCACCCACGGCCTCGCGGTCGGCGGCGACTACCGCCCCGACCAGGCCTCACCGCAGGCGGCCGCGGTCACCCCGGACGGCGGCCGCAGCTGGCGGCCCGCCGCCGTCCCGCCCCCCGCCTACCGCTCCGGCGTGGCCTGGCTCCCGCACAGCCGCACCACGGCCCTCGCCGTCGGTCCCACCGGCACCGACCTGACCACCGACGGCGGCCGCACCTGGCGGACCGTCGACACCGGCTCGTACGACACCGTGGCCTGCACGCCGGACCTGAGCTGCTGGGCGGCCGGCGAGCAGGGACGGGCGGCACGTCTGGAGAACTGATCCGTGGGTACTCGTCCCCCGCACACCGAGAAGGGAGCGGCCATGCCCAGCGGATCCAGCCCCAAGCGGGAACGCCAGTACGAGCACATCAAGGAGAGCGCGCTCGACCGGGGCGAGAGCAAGCGCCGTGCCGAGGAGATCGCCGCTCGGACGGTCAACAAGGAACGCGCCCGGTCCGGTGAGTCCAAGTCCGCCAGCCGCAGTTCCACGCAGGACATGTCGTCCGGCAAGCGCGGCGGCCAGCGGTCGGGCAGCCCGCAGGGCTCCCAGGGCCCGACCCGGGACCAGCTGTACAACGAGGCCAAGCAGCGCGGTATCGAAGGGCGTTCGCACATGAACAAGGCCGAGCTGCAACGCGCCGTCAACGCCAAGAAGAGCTGACACTCCACGGCACGCGCGCGTGCGGTGAGGGCCCACGGGCCCCGCACGCGCGCGTGGCACGCCGTACGCTCGTGCCCACCATGACGACGACGGTACGCGCACCCGCGGGCTGGCCCGCGACCGAGGAACAGGCCCTGGCGGTACAGGACGAGCTGCGGGGGCGGGTGGTCCTCGACGAGCCGGGCCCGCCGCCCGGCACCGGCCATGTCACCGGCGTCGACGTGGCCTACGACGACGAGCGCGATCTGGTCGCCGCGGCAGCCGTCGTCCTGGACGCGGCCACCCTGGAGGTCGTCGCGGAGGCGACCGCCGTCGGCCGGGTGTCCTTCCCGTACGTGCCCGGACTGCTCGCCTTCCGCGAGATCCCGACCGTACGCGCCGCCCTCGACGCGCTGCCCTGCCCGCCGGGCCTGGTCGTCTGCGACGGCTACGGCCTCGCCCACCCGCGCCGTTTCGGCCTCGCCAGCCACCTGGGCGTCCTCACCGGCCTGCCCACCGTCGGAGTCGCGAAGAACCCCTTCGCCTTCGCGTACGACGACCCCGGCGCCCCGCGCGGCAGCCACGCGCCGCTGCTCGCCGGCGCCGAGGAGGTCGGCCGCGCCCTGCGCACCCGGGACGCCGTCAAGCCGGTCTTCGTCTCCGTCGGCCACCGGGTGAGCCTCGACAACGCCTGCGCCCACACCCTCGCGCTCACCCCGCAGTACCGTCTGCCGGAGACCACCCGCCGCGCGGACGCGCTGTGCCGCAGGGCGCTGCGCGAGGCTCAGGCCTGACCGGCGACCCTGAGTAGCGATTCTGAGTACGAGTACGGATGCCGTTGTTACCGTCGGACGGCAGGCTGGCCCGCATGACGACACACCGTGCACCCAAGTCCGCGGCCGACCCCGCCCGGTCCGCCGAGCGCGCCGTGAACGCGGCGCTGGCCCTCGCCGTGGTGGCGGGGTTCGCCTGGATCGTCGGGATGCTCTACACCGTGCTGGAGTGGCAGTCCTGACGGAGTCTCCGGTCGGGTCCCGGCCAGGCCCTAGCGGAGGGCCGCCACCCGGAAACCGATCCCGGCCGCGCGCAGCCGCTCGGTCAGCGCGTCGCCCATCGCCTGCGCGGTGGTGACCTGGCCGGCCGTCGGCGGCAGGTCGTCGAAGGCGAGGCAGAGGGCGGCCTCGGCGAACATCTTCGCCGTCTCGCCGTAGCCCGGATCCCCGCCCGAGACCTCCGTGAACACCCGCCGTCCGCCGCCCTCACCGACGAACCGGACCGTGAACCAGCTGCGGGCCCGCTTCTCCGCGTCCGGGCCCTCCCCCGGCTTGAGGCGGTCCGACAGCCAGCGCCGGGCGGGCGGCAGCTGGGCGGCCGCGGCGACCGCGCCGACGGCCGCGATCCCGCCGAGGGCCACCGGCAGGTGCTTGACGGCCGCGTAGTGCCGGTAGCGGAAGTCGGGGCCGTAGCGGTCCAGGGCCTTGGCCGAGCGGCGCACGATCCGGGCGTCGATGGTGGGCAGCGGCAGTGCCCAGGCGCCGACCTCGGGCGCGAACCGCGGGACACCCGTCGGCGCGCTCGTCCGGCGGCTTATCAGCCGGGGCTCGTGCCGGGCGCGGTCGCGCGCGGCGGCGATCATCTGCCGGGGGCGGGCGAACTGGTCCAGCGCGGAGGCGAAGGTGCCGCCGGAGAAGGCCGCGTCGGCGGTCACGAACCCGTCCACGGTTAGCGGCACGCCCTCCGGCAGCTGCCGGACCGTGAAGTACGCGCCCAGGTCGTGCGGGACCGAGTCGAAACCGCACGCGTGCACCAGGCGCGCGCCCGTCTCACGCGCGCGTGCGTCGTGCCGGACGTACATCAGGTCCACGAACTCCGGCTCGCCGCACAGGTCCAGGTAGTCGGCGCCGGTGTCCGCGCAGGCCGCGACCAGGCTCTCGCCGTAACGGCCGTAGGGACCGACCGTCGAGGCCACCACGCGCGCGTGCTCGGCGAGGGCGCGGATCGTGGCGGGCTCCGCCGCGTCGGCGCGCAGCACCCCGACCCCGGCGCCGCCCGGCAGCCGCTCGCGCAGTGCCTCCAGCCTGCGTTCGTCCCGGGCCGCGACGGCCCAGCGCAGGCCTTGCGGCGCGTGGGCGGCGAGGTACTCGGCGGTGAGCTCGCCGACGAAGCCGGTGGCTCCGAAGAGCACGAGGTCATAGGGACAGTCCGTCGTCTTCAGCCTGCGCATGACACCTCTCGGTCGTGCAACCCGCGCCGTTGTCGGTGGCTGAGGCTAGCGTGAGGAGTGCGGACGCACCCCCGCGGGGTATCTTGACTAAGCGCTTGCTCGTCCACTCTTGTGCCCAGTGGAACGTGTTCTTAACATCATCGGTGTTACATCAGTTGTGTCACATGACTGGGGGCGGCATGACCACGGCAGGGACGCCAGGACACGGCCCGCTCTCCGGCGTGCGCGTGGTCGAGCTGGCCGGCATCGGACCGGCCCCCTTCGCCGCCATGCTCCTCGCCGACCTGGGCGCCGACGTGGTCCGCGTCGACCGGCCCGGCGGCCCGGGGCTCGGCGTCGACCCGGCGTACGACGTCACCAACCGCAACAAGCGCTCGGTGCTGGTCGATCTGAAGTCCCCGGACGGCCCCGCCCGCGTCCTCGACCTGGCCGCGCGCGCGGACGTCCTGATCGAGGGCTACCGCCCCGGCGTCGCCGAGCGGCTCGGCGTCGGCCCCGAGGACTGCCGCGCCCGCAACCCCCGCCTGGTCTACGGCCGGATGACCGGCTGGGGCCAGGAGGGACCGCTCGCCCACCGCGCGGGCCACGACATCGCCTACATCGCCCTCACCGGCACCCTCGGCATGATCGGCCGCCCCGACGAACCCCCGGCCGTCCCCGCCAACCTGCTCGGCGACTACGCGGGCGGCTCCCTCTACCTCGTCGTCGGCGTCCTCGCCGCCCTGCACCACGCGCGCGCGGGCGGCACCGGCCAGGTCGTGGACGCCGCCATCGTGGACGGCACCGCGCACCTCTCCGCGATGATCCACGCCATGCTGGCCGCGGGCGGCTGGCAGGACCGGCGCGCGGCCAACCTGCTGGACGGCGGCTGCCCTTACTACGGCACCTACGAGACCGCCGACGGCGGCCACATGGCGGTCGGCGCCCTGGAGCCGCAGTTCTACGCCGAGTTCCTGCGGCTTCTCGGCGGCCTGGACGACCTGGCCGACGCCCGCAAGGACTGGACCCGCTGGGGCGAGCTGCGCGAGCGCGTCGCCGCCCGCTTCAGGGCCCGCACCCGGGACGAGTGGACGGCGGTCTTCGAGGGCTCCGACGCCTGCGTGGCCCCCGTCCTCTCCCTGCGCGAGGCCCCGCACCACCCCCATCTGGCCGCCCGCGGCACCTTCACCGACCACGGCGGCATCACCCAGCCGGCCCCCGCCCCGCGCTTCTCCGCGAGCCCCACGACCGTGCGCACCCCTCCCGCCCGGCCCGGCGCGGACACCGACGCGGTGGCCCGCGACTGGGACGTACCGGCACTCCTCGACGACCACGACAAGGACAGCATCTGATGGAGCTCTCGACCTTCCTCGAGTACGCGGGCGACCCGCGCGCGGCGGCCGACCGGGCCGCCGCGCTGGAGTCGGCGGGCCTCGACGCGGTCTGGGTCGCGGAGGCGTACGGCTTCGACTCGCCCACGATCATGGGCTACCTGGCCGCCCGCACCGAACGGATGAAGATCGGCTCCGCGATCCTCAACGTCTACTCCCGCACCCCCGCCCTCATCGCCCAGACGGCCGCCGGCCTCGACGCGGTCTCCGGCGGCCGGGCGATCATCGGACTCGGCGCCTCCGGCCCGCAGGTGGTCGAGGGCTGGCACGGCAAGGCGTACGACAAGCCCCTCGGCCGTACCCGCGAGACGATCGAGCTGACCCGGCGGATCCTGCGCCGCGAGGTCATCGACCACCACGGCATCACCGACATGCCCCGCCCGGGCGGCCTCGGGAAGCCCCTGAAGATCCTCACCAAGCCGGTCCGCCCCGACGTCCCGCTCTACGTCGCCTCCCTCGGCCCCGCCAACGTCCGGATGACCGCCGAGATCGCCGACGGCTGGCTGCCCACCCTGTTCATCCCCGAGAAGGCCCACCAGGTCTGGGGCACCCCGCTGGCGGAGGGCGCCGCCCGACGGGACCCGGCCCTCGGCGAGCTGAAGATCGTCGCCGGCGGCCTGCTCGCCATCGGCGAGGACGCGGCCGCCGTCCGCGACCTGGCCCGCCCCCGGATCGCCCTGTACGTCGGCGGCATGGGCGCCCCCGGCAAGAACTTCTACAACGACCTCGCCGTCGCCTACGGCTACGAGAAGGAGGCCCGGCTCATCCAGGAGCTGTACCTCGCCGGCCGCAAGAAGGAGGCGGAGGCGGCCGTACCCGACGAGTTCTGCGAGCTCATATCCCTGTGCGGTCCGGAGGGGTACGTCCGTGACCGCATCGCCGCCTTCCGGGAGGCGGGCGTGACCATGCTGGAGATCGCCCCCGTCGGCCCGGACCCGGCCCGCCTGGTCGAGACCGTCAAGAACTGGCTCTGAGTAAGAACTGGCTCCGAGCCGGCCGGAGACCGGCTCCGCCCCCACCGCGCGAAAACCCTCGTTGAAAGGCTTGTCAGTGAGCACCGAAGCGTACCTGTACGACGCGATCCGCACCCCGCGCGGCCGCGGCAAGGCGAACGGCGCCCTGCACGGCACGAAGCCCATCGACCTGGTCGTCGGACTCATCCACGAGATCCGCGACCGCTTCCCCGGCCTCGACCCGGCCGCCATCGACGACATCGTGCTCGGTGTCGTCGGCCCGGTGGGCGACCAGGGCTCCGACATCGCCCGGATCGCCGCGATCGCCGCCGGGCTGCCGGACACGGTCGCCGGCGTGCAGGAGAACCGCTTCTGCGCGTCCGGTCTGGAGGCCGTCAACATGGCCGCCGCCAAGGTCCGTTCGGGCTTCGAGGACCTCGTCCTCGCGGGCGGCGTCGAGTCCATGTCCCGGGTGCCGATGGCCTCGGACGGCGGCGCCTGGTTCAACGACCCGATGACCAACCTGGCCGTCAACTTCGTGCCGCAGGGCATCGGCGCCGACCTGATCGCCACCATCGAGGGCTTCTCCCGGCGGGACGTCGACGAGTACGCGGCGCTCTCCCAGGAACGCGCGGCGACCGCCTGGAAGGAGGGCCGCTTCGACCGTTCCGTGGTCCCCGTGAAGGACCGCGCGGGCCTGGTCGTCCTCGACCACGACGAGCACCCGCGTCCCGGCACCACCGCCGACTCGCTCGCCAAGCTGAAGCCCTCCTTCGCCGACATCGGCGAACTGGGCGGCTTCGACGCGGTCGCGCTGCAGAAGTACCACTGGGTCGAGCGGATCGACCACGTCCACCACGCGGGCAACTCCTCCGGCATCGTCGACGGCGCCTCCCTGGTCGTCATCGGCTCGAAGGAGATCGGCGAGCGCTACGGCCTCACCCCGCGCGCGCGGATCGTCTCGGCCGCCGTCTCCGGCTCCGAGCCGACCATCATGCTCACCGGCCCCGCCCCCGCCACCCGCAAGGCCCTCGCCAAGGCCGGCCTGACCATCGACGACATCGACCTGGTCGAGATCAACGAGGCGTTCGCGGCGGTCGTCCTTCGCTACGCGCGGGACATGGGCCTGTCCCTCGACAAGGTCAACGTCAACGGCGGCGCCATCGCCCTCGGCCACCCCCTCGGCGCCACCGGCGCGATGATCCTCGGCTCGCTCGTCGACGAACTGGAGCGCCAGGACAAGCGCTACGGCCTCGCCACCCTGTGCGTGGGCGGCGGCATGGGCATCGCCACCATCGTCGAGCGCGTCTGAAACCCCGGCGGAACCAAGAGACCTCACGGAGACCCTCACATGACCGAGAGCACCACCATCCGCTGGGAACAGGACGACACCGGCGTCGTCACGCTCGTCCTGGACGACCCCGACCAGTCCGCCAACACCATGAACGCGGCCTTCGCCGCCTCCCTCGCCGCGGTCACCGACCGCCTGGAGGCCGAGCAGGACTCGATCCGCGGGATCGTCTTCACCTCCGCCAAGAAGACCTTCTTCGCCGGCGGCGACCTGCGCGACCTCATCCGGGTCACCCCCGAGACCGCCCAGGACCTCTTCGACGGCGGCCTCGCCGTCAAGCGCGATCTGCGCCGCATCGAGACCCTGGGCAAGCCGGTCGTCGCGGCGATCAACGGCGCGGCCCTCGGCGGCGGCTTCGAACTCACCCTCGCCTGCCACCACCGCGTCGCCCTCGACACCCCCGGCACCAAGATCGGCTGCCCCGAGGTCACCCTCGGCCTGCTCCCCGGCGGCGGCGGAGTCGTCCGCACCGTGCGCCTCCTCGGCATCGCCGACGCACTGCTGAAGGTCCTTCTCCAGGGCACCCAGTACAACGCCACGCGCGCGCTGGAGAACGGGCTCGTCCACGAGGTGGCCGCGACCCCCGAAGAGCTGCTGGCCAAGGCCCGCGCGTTCATCGACGCCAACCCCGAGTCCCGGCAGCCCTGGGACAGGCCGGGCTACAGGATCCCCGGCGGCACGCCCGCCAACCCCAAGTTCGCGGCCAACCTGCCCGCCTTCCCGGCGACCCTGCGCAAGCAGACCAACAACGCCCCCTACCCGGCGCCGCGCCGCATCCTCGCCGCCGCCGTCGAGGGCAGCCAGGTCGACTTCGAGACCGCTCAGGTCATCGAGGCCCGCTACTTCGTGGAGCTGGCCGCCGGGCAGATCTCGAAGAACATGATCCAGGCGTTCTTCTTCGACCTCCAGGCCGTCAACTCCGGCGCCAACCGGCCACGGGGCGTCGAGCCCCGCAAGGTCACCAAGGTCGCCGTCCTCGGCGCGGGCATGATGGGCGCCGGCATCGCCTACTCGTGCGCCCGCGCGGGCATCGACGTCGTCCTCAAGGACGTCTCGGCCGAGGCCGCCCGCAAGGGCAAGGGCTACTCCGAGAAGCTCTGCGCCAAAGCCGTCGCCAAGGGCCGTACCAGCCAGGAGAAGGCGGACGCGCTGCTCGCGCGGATCACGCCCACCGCGGACCCGCAGGACCTGGCCGGCTGCGACGCGGTCATCGAGGCCGTCTTCGAGGACACCGCTCTCAAGCACAAGGTCTTCCAGGAGATCGAGTCCGTCGTCGCCCCCGACGCCCTGCTCTGCTCCAACACCTCCACGCTCCCCATCACCGCCCTCGCCGAGGGCGTCGAGCGCCAGAGCGACTTCATCGGCCTGCACTTCTTCTCGCCCGTCGACAAGATGCCGCTCGTCGAGATCATCAAGGGCGAGCGCACCGGCGACGAGGCCCTGGCCCGCGCCTTCGACCTGGTCCGGCAGATCAACAAGACGCCGATCGTGGTCAACGACTCGCGCGGCTTCTTCACCTCACGGGTGATCGGCCACTTCATCAACGAGGGCGTCGCCATGGTCGGCGAGGGCATCGAGCCCGCCTCGGTCGAGCAGGCGGCGGCCCAGGCCGGCTACCCGGCCAAGGTGCTCTCCCTGATGGATGAGCTGACCCTCACCCTGCCCCAGAAGATCCGCCGCGAGTCGCGGCGGGCCGTCGAGGAGGCCGGCGGCACCTGGACCCCGCACCCCGCCGAGGCGGTCATCGACCGCATGGTCGACGAGTTCGGCCGCCCCGGCCGCAGCGGGGGAGCGGGCTTCTACGACTACGCCGAGGACGGCAGCCGGACCGCCCTGTGGCCCGGCCTGCGCGAGCACTTCTCCAAGGCCGGGCACCAGATCCCGTTCCGGGACATGCAGGAGCGGATGCTCTTCGCGGAGGCCCTCGACACGGTCCGCCTCCTGGAGGAGGGCGTCCTCACCTCGGTCGCCGACGCCAACATCGGCTCGCTCTTCGGTATCGGCTTCCCGGGCTGGACCGGCGGCGTCCTCCAGTACATCAACGGCTACGACGCCTACGGCGGGGCGGGCGCAGGCCTGCCCGGCTTCGTGGCCCGCGCGCGTGAACTCGCCGACACCTACGGCGAGCGGTTCACCCCGCCCGCGCTGCTGGTGGCGAAGGCGGAGCGGGGGGAGACCTTCACGGACGGCCGCTGAGCCGACGCCGAGCCGGGTGCGCGGAGCGGGCCCTTCTCAGGGGCCCGCGAGCCACTGGTGGACCTCCGCGCTGAGCGACCGCTGGAAGGCCGTCAGCAGTGCCTGGACCACCAGCGGCTGCATGTGGGCGGACAGGGACTTCACGTCCGCCTCGGTCCGATCCGCCACCTCGGCACGGAACAGCTGGGAAAGCTCGCGCGCGGCCGCCCGCGCGTGCTCGGTCAGGACCGTGCGCGCGGCCAGGATCGCCGTCTCGGACAGCGGTACGTCGAGGAGCTGTACGGCGAGCCGGAGCAGGCCGGGGTCGAGGCGGTAGGCGTCACCCTCGGGCCGTACGACGTCCATGGCGACGAGCCGTTCGATGTCCTCCTCGGCCAGCGGCCGCCCGGCCCGCCGCCGCAGCTCCGCGGCCGTCACCGTCTCCTCGGTGTCCGGGGCCCAGGAGGCCACCGCGGCCCGGTGGATGGCCAGGTCGTGGTGGCTCAGGCCGGGTGGCAGCCGCCGCAGATAGCGCTCGATCGCCGCCAGTGTCATGCCCTGGTGCTGCAACTCCTCGATCAGCGCCAGCCGGGCCAGGTGGTCCCGCCCGTAGTGGCCCACCCGCCGCGGACCGATCACCGGCGGCGGGAGCAGCCCCTTGGTGCCGTAGAAGCGGACCGTGCGGACCGTGGTGCCGGCCCGCGCGGCCAGTTCGTCGATGGTCAGCGCAGGCTCCCCGGAGCCGCCGTCGGTGTCGGTCGTCATGTGCAGCAGTATCGCTGTCACACCGGCACTGTGACACCGGGATGTGCGCGGGATGCGCGAGCATGCGGCACCGGCGGCTCCGCCGCGTGGGCGCGAGCGGCCGCGGCCGGCCCGCGGCCCCCACCCGCGCGCCCCGGCAACCGCCTGCCTAGTGCACGTCGTTCGTGGCCTCGATCTGCTTCCAGGACCTGGGCTGCGCGACATCCCCCACGGCCTTCACCGCGACACCCGCAGGCGCCGCCGGCTTCGTCGGCTGGAACAGCCACGTGTCGAACAACCCCGCCAGCGACTTCCCCGACACGTTCTCGGCGTACTCCTCGAAGTCGGCCACCGAAGCGTTCCCGTACGCGTGCTCCTTCGGCCAACCCCGCAGAATCGCGAAGAACGCGTCGTCCCCGACCGCGTTCCGCAGCGCCTGCACCGCCAGCGCCCCCCGGTCGTAGACAGCGATGTCGAACTGGTCGTCGGGGCCGGGATCCCCCGGCTTCACCGTCCAGAACGCGTCGTCGGCCGGATGCGAGGCGTACACGTAGTCGGCGAGTTCCTGCGCCGTGCCCTCGCCCTCGTGCTCGGACCACAGCCACTGCGCGTACCGGGCGAAGCCCTCGTTGAGCCAGATGTCCTTCCAGCCCTTGAGCGAGACGTCGTCGCCGTACCACTGGTGCGCCAGTTCATGCACGACCACGGAGGTGTTGGCGCCGTTCGCAAACTGCCTGGGGCTGTAGTAGACGCGGGTCTGGGTCTCCAGCGCGTACCCGGTGGTGGTGTTCGGCACGTAGCCGCCGGCCGAGCTGAAGGGATACGGCCCGAAGTAGCCGGAGAGCCAGTCGACGAGTTCCCCGGTGCGTTCCACGCTCGCCCGCGCCGCCCCGTCGTTGTCACCGAGGTCCTTGCTGTAGGCGTTGACGACCGGAACGCCCCCCTCGGAGGTGCTCGTCGTGATGTCGAACCTCCCGACCGCCAGCGTGGCCAGATAGGTCGCCTGCGGCTTGTTCTGCCGCCAGTTGTACCGGGTCCAGCCGCGCTGCGAACTCGACGACTGGAGCAGGCCGTTGGAGATGACCTGGGTGCCGTCGGGAACGGCCACGGACACGTCGTAGGTCGCCTTGTCCAGCGGGTGGTCGTTGCTCGGGAACCACCACCAGGCCGACTCGGGCTCGTCCGCCGCGACCGCGCCGTCCGGTGTGCGGTGCCACGTGTCGAAGCCGTACGCGCTCTTCGTCGAGGGCACTCCGCTGTAGCGGACGACGACGGTGACCGGTGTGCCCTTCGCCAGCGGCGACCTGGGCGTGACCACCAGTTCGTGCTGGCCGGACGTGGCGAAGTCCGCCTTCACCCCGTTGACCCGCACCTCGCTCACGTCCAGCAGGAAGTCCAGGTCGAAGCTGGACAGGTCCTGCGTGGTGCGCGCCAGGATCGTCGCCGTACCGGCCAGTTCGTCGGCGGCCGGCTGGTACCGCAGCCGGAGGTCGTAGTGGGAGACGTCGTAACCGCCGTTGCCGTAGTACGGGTAGTAGGGGTCGCCGATGCCCGGTGCGCCGGGGCTGTAGCTCGCGGCCGATGCCGGGATCGCCAGCAGCAGGGAAGCCGCCGCGAGGGCGGCCGGCGCGAGGATTCTGCGGTGCACGAGAACTCCAAGTCGGTAGGGGGCCCAGGCGCACCCGCCACACCCCGGCGGGCGGCGCCAAGTCGATGGAGCACCAAACTGTTCGGAGCCTATTCAGTCCCTGTGTCACCTGGCCTGTCCATGGCACCTGCTGTCACACGATCGCCATTCGGCCGCAATCCGTCCCGCCCGTCCCCCAGATGCCCCCTTCTGCACGGGAGTTGACCGAGGTAGCGTCCGCCGCATGCCGAAACGCACGCGCTTCACGATCTGGAGACAGCTCGCCGTCGCGGCCGTCGCAGCCCTGCTCGCCGCCTTCCTCACCCCGGGCGCGGCCCAGGCCGCCGGTACCCCTCGCGAGAGCCGGCCCGTCTACTCGTACGCGAACGCCATCCGCGAGGCCGTCTGGGTGGACACCGGCCTGGACTCCGACGGCGACGGGAAGACCGACCGCGTCGCCGCCGACATCGTCCGGCCCGCGGAACCCGCCGCGCAGGGCCGCAAGGTGCCGGTCATCATGGACGCCAGCCCCTACTACTCCTGCTGCGGACGCGGCAACGAGAGCCAGGTGAAGACGTACGACGCGAACGGCGACGTCGTCCAGATGCCGCTCTTCTACGACAACTACTTCGTGCCCCGCGGCTACGCCTTCGTCGGCGTCGACCTGGCCGGCACCAACCGCTCCGACGGCTGCGTCGACGTCGGCGGCCGCTCCGACATCCAGTCCGCGAAGGCCGTCATCGACTGGCTGAACGGCCGCGCCAAGGCGTACCGCAGCCGTACCGGCACCACCACCGTCAAGGCGAGCTGGACCAACGGCAGGACCGGCATGATCGGCAAGAGCTGGGACGGCACCATCGCCAACGGCGTGGCCGCCACCGGCGTCGAGGGTCTCAGGACGATCGTCCCGATCAGCGCCATCTCCTCCTGGTACGACTACTACTTCGCCCAGGGCGCCCCGCTCTACGACTCGGGCCCCGACTGGCTGGCCGGCGCCGTGGAGAGCGACGCGGCCTTCGCCAAGTGCGGTGCCGTCCAGCAGAAGCTGGTCGACGGCGCCCCGCGCAGCGGCGACTGGACCGGACTGTGGACCGAGCGCGACTACGTCAAGGACGCCGCCAAGGTCAGGGCCAGCGTCTTCCTCGTGCACGGCATGCAGGACCTCAACGTCCGCACCAAGCACTTCGGCCAGTGGTGGGACGCCCTCGCCCACAACGGCGTCGAGCGCAAGATCTGGCTCTCCCAGACCGGGCACGTGGACCCCTTCGACTACCGGCGCGGCGCCTGGGTCGACACCCTGCACCGCTGGTTCGACCACGCACTCCTCGGCTACGACAACGGCATCGACCGTGAGCCGACGGCCGACATCGAGCGCCACCCCGACCAGTGGGTGACCTCCTCCGTCTGGCCGCCGCGTGGCACGCAGGCCACCACCCTGCGCCCCGCCACCGGCAGCCGGCCCGGCGTCGGCACCCTGGGGCTGAGCCGGGGCTCCGGCACCGAGACGTTCACCGACGACCCGCGGCACAGCGAGACCGACTGGGCCGCCCAGCTCGCCACCCCCACCTCGGACAAGGCCGGCTTCCTCACCGCGCCGCTCACCCGTGACCTGCGCCTGTCCGGCTTGTCGAAGGTGACCGTCACCGCCGTCCCGACCACCTCGACGGCCCACCTGACCGCCGTCCTGGTCGACCTCGGCCCCGACACCATCCGGGACTACGCCGACGCGGCCGAGGGCATCACCACCCTCACCGACCGCACCTGCTGGGGCGAGAGCACGGCCGGCGACAGCGCGTGCTTCCTGAAGACCGCGGCCAGGACCAAGGCCGTCGACTACACCGTCTTCAGCCGCGGCTGGGCCGACCTCGGCACCTACGCCGACCCCGGCAAGGGCGTCCCGCTCACCCCGGGCAGGTCCTACACGATCACACTCGACCTGGCGGCCACCGACCACGTCGTGCCCAAGGGCCACCGCCTGGCGCTGATCGTCGCGGGCACGGACAAGGACCTCATCGATCCGCCGTCCACCACCCCGACGCTCACCGTGGACCTGTCCCGTACGACGGCCAGGGTCCCGCTGGTCGGCGGCGCGGCCGCGTTCACCCGCGCGACCGCCACCCGGTGGACCGCCCCCGAGCCGACCGCCCTGTACGGCGTCCGCGCGCCGCACACCGTCCAGCGCGTCCCCGCCGGCTGACCGCTCAGGCGGCCGGGCCGGCGTCCACCAGCCCGGCCGCCTCCCGCGCACATCCCCAGGCGACCGTCACCCCGGCCCCGCCGTGCCCGTAGTTGTGGACCAGCATCCGCCCGCCCGGCCGGAGTTCGTGCTCCAGCCGGACCGCCGTCCGGTACGGTCGCAGCCCCACCCGGTGCGCCAGCACCCGTGCCCCGGCGATCTCCGGCCGGATCGCCGCACACCGCGCCACGATCCCGGCAGCGGCCTCCGGATCCGGCTCCAGCGACCAGGCGTCCTCCTGAGCCGTACCGCCGAGCAGCAGCCCGCCGGGCTGCGGGAAGAAGTAGGCGGAGGCGCCCCCCTCCGCCTCGTCGACGGACGTGTACCAGGTGGTGATCCCGGGGTTCTCCACCACGACCAGCTGCCCGCGCACCGGCCGCACGGCCGGATCCGGGACCAGGGAGCGGGCCCCGAGCCCGGTGCAGTTGACCACGACCGGCGCGGCCACCTCGTCCAGGTCGCCCACCACCCGCTCCTCGACCTTCCCGCCCGCCCGTTCCAACCGTTTCCGCAGCCACCCCAGATGGACCGGCATGTCGATCAACGGCAGCCGGGCCGCCAGGCCTTCACCGGTCTCGGCCAGCCCCGGCACCTGAGCCGCCCACGCACCCAGCCCGTCCAGCCGCTGTCCGCCGTGTACGCCCTCGACCAGGCGTACGCCCGTCTCCTCCGGCCGCGCCGCCAACTCCGCGTACACGACAAAGGAGGCGAGCGCCCACTCCCCGACCAGCGCCTCCGGCTCGATGCGGTACGGCCACCACAGCGCGCCGGCGACCGCCGAGGTCGTACGCCCGCCGGTCTCCCGGGCCCACACCCGCACCCGGCGCCCGCCCTCGGCCAGCACCACCGCGGTGGTCAGTCCGACGACCCCGCCACCGACCACGATCACTTCGTCACTCAGCTCAGACCGCACACGGTGACGTTAGCGGAATATGTCATGCCGCGCTCAGATCGTCCCGCTCTGGGGATACTCACAGCATGTCTGCCGCATACGCGACCTTCGGCCTGGCTCCGGCGACGCGCGCCGGCGGTGTCCGCGCCGACGGCGGCTACCAGCTCCACCGGGACTTCGTGGACTTCGTCGTCGACGGCCACCCGCTGCTGTTCCAGCTCTCCGACCTGGACGCCGTCTCCCCGCTCGCCTCCGACGTCCCGCCCGCGATCTTCACCGCCCAGGTCCGCAGCCTCCTCCTGGAGTCGGAGGCACCGCTGCCCGACAACCGGTACGTCATCTACGGCTGCCCGGAGTGCGAGGACCTGGCCTGCGGCGCGGTCACCGCGGTCATCGAGCACGACGGCGACGACTACGTCTGGCGGGAGTTCGCCTGGCAGACCGGCGAACACGCCGACCTGGAGCTGAACGGCTACCAGGGCATCGGCCCCTTCCGCTTCCGCGGCCCCGAGTACCGTGAGGCCCTCGGCGCGCTGCTGGCGGAGTCCGTCCCGCCGCCCGGCCGCCGGGTGCTGCTGATCGGCGCCCGCGTGGCCCTCCTCGCCAAGCTGGCCGCCGCCCTGCGCACCATCGGCATCGGGGCCGACATCACCCGCGACGCCGACGGCGTCCCCGCCGAGGAACTCCGCGGCTACGGTGCCGTCGCCTTCGGCCCCACGGTGGGCGAGGCCGAGCGGACCGCCGTACGCCAGGCCTTCGAGCGGGCGGGGGTGGACGTGGCCCACGTCGACGGCCTCGCCCCGATCGTCCCGCTTCTCGTCGCCCAGATCGAACACGCCCTCGATCGCAGCCCGCTGCCACAGCGCCGGCTGGCCCGCCTGGTCGCCGCCGACGGCACGGCCGGCATCGAGGTCACCTCGCCCTGCCGGGTGCGGCTCACGGCGTACCGCCTCGACCGGCTCTCCCGGCCGCGCGCCCACGAACTCTTCGACGGCGTCCTGGAGCCCGGCCGCCACCGCATCCCCCTGGACGGCAAGGCGGCCAAAGGCGCGTCCTTCGTCGTGGCCCGCACGTCCGGCACCGTCCTGGTGCAGGCGACGGTGCGCTGACCGCCCTGCCCCGCGGACATTAGGATCGGCGTTCTGATGACTGCCACCCTCGTCGCCAAGAACCTCGCCGCCGGGCACGGCGACCGCTCGCTCTTCTCCGGGCTCGACCTCGTCGTCGCGCCCGGTGACGTGATCGGGCTGGTCGGTGCCAACGGCGCGGGCAAGTCCACCCTGCTCCGGCTGCTCGCCGGGCTCACCGCCCCCGAACAGGGCGAACTGCGGCTCTCCCCGCCGGCCGCGACCGTCGGCCACCTGCCCCAGGAGCCGGAGCGGCGGCCCGGCGAGACCGTCCGCGCCTTCCTCGCCCGGCGCACCGGCGTCGCCGAGGCACAGCGCGTGATGGACGAGGCGACCCAGGCCCTGGTCGACGGGGCACCGGGCGCCGACGACGCCTACGCCACCGCCCTGGAGCGCTGGCTCGACCTCGGCGGCGCCGACCTGGAGGAGCGGGCCGAGGAGGTCTGCGACTCCCTCGGCCTGGCCGTCGACCTCGAGCAGCCGATGACCGCCCTCTCCGGCGGCCAGGCCGCCCGGGCCGGACTCGCCTCCCTCCTGCTCTCCCGCTACGACGTCTTCCTCCTCGACGAGCCCACCAACGACCTCGACCTGGAGGGCCTGGAGCGCCTCGAACGCTTCGTGACCGGCCTGCGCGCCGGCACGGTCGTCGTCAGCCACGACCGCGAGTTCCTCACCCGCACCGTCACCAAGGTCCTCGAACTCGACCTCGCCCAGCGGCAGATCAACCTCTACGGCGGCGGTTACGACGCCTACCTGGAGGAACGTGACGTGGCCCGTCGGCACGCCCGCGAGGACTACGAGGAGTACGCCGACAAGAGGACCGCCCTCCAGGACCGCGCCCAGATGCAGCGCTCCTGGATGGACAAGGGCGTCAAGAACGCCCGCCGCAAGGCGTCCAACGACAATGACAAGATCGGCCGCAAGTTCCGCAGCGAGGCCAGCGAGAAGCAGGCCGCCAAGGCCCGCCAGACCCAGCGCATGATCGAACGCCTGGAGGCCGTCGAGGAGCCCCGCAAGGAGTGGGAACTGCGCATGGAGATCGCGGCGGCCCCGCGCTCCGGCGCCGTCGTCGCCACCCTGCGGGACGCGGAGGTACGCCGCGGGGACTTCACCTTCGGGCCGGTGTCCCTCCAGATCGACTGGGCGGACCGGGTCGCGGTCACCGGCGCGAACGGCGCGGGCAAGTCGACACTGCTCGCCGCGCTGCTCGGCCGGGTGGAACTGGACGCTGGGCACGCGGCCCTCGGCTCGGGCGTGCTGGTCGGCGAGGTCGACCAGGCCCGCAAGCTGTTCCACGGCAACGAGTCCCTGCTGGACGCCTTCGGCGCGGCCGTACCGGACACCGAACCGGCCGAAGTCCGTACCCTCCTGGCCAAGTTCGGCCTCAAACAGGACCACGTGCTGCGCTCCGCGGCCACGTTGTCACCGGGGGAGCGGACCCGCGCCGCGCTGGCCCTGCTCCAAGGCCGCGGCGTCAACCTCCTCGTCCTGGACGAGCCGACGAACCACCTCGACCTGCCTGCCATCGAGCAGTTGGAATCGGCGCTCGATTCCTACGAGGGCACCCTCCTCCTGGTCACCCACGACCGCCGCATGCTGGACGCGGTCCGGGTCACCCGCCGCCTGGAGGTGGCAGCGGGCAAGGTGACGGAACGCGCCCCGTAAGGGGCGCGGGGAACTGCGCGACCAGCCCCCACCCGCCCGCAGCCGCCGGACAATCCAACCCGGCACCCCCTCCGGCGCCATCGGCCCCCTCAACGTACGCTCCGACCCGAGTCGGATCATCGGACAGGGAGGGGCCATGGCCATATCGCCCAAGCGGCCGGCCGCGCGGATCGTGCACGAACAGGACGTCCTCGCGCGCATGCGCGGCACCCAGGACCGGATCGCGGACGCCGTCACCGCCTTCTCCGGGACCATGACCTTCGTGTACCTGCACGCGTTGTGGTTCGCGGTCTGGATCGTCTGCAACGAGGGGGTGTTCGGCGACGGGGCGGTCTGGGACCCGTTCCCTTTCGGCCTGCTCACCATGATCGTGAGCCTGGAGGCGATCTTCCTGTCCACCTTCGTGATGGTGAGCCAGAACCGCCAGGCCGCCCGCGAGAACGTCCGCGCCGACCTCGACTTCGAGACCAATGTGCGCTCGGAGGTGTGGTCGGTCCACATGGGCCAGGCCCTCGGCGTCGACCCCGTGGAGGTCGAGCGGCGCGTCCAGGAACTGCTCGCGGAGAACCGGGCCCGGATGAACGGCACCGCCCGGCCTGCGAAGGACACATGATCTTTCGGCCGACTGCGTCCGCGTACGGTCATCCGACGCGTACGCGGAACTCCGGCCGCGTGGAACGTCCTACGTCCACCGACCGCCCCGCCCGGCCTCCTCGGCCGCCCGCTCCACCCGGTCCCGGTGCTCGGCCCAGGCCGCCGCGTCGCCGGGCGCCGTATTGCTGCCGTCCGCCCGCTGTCCCGTCGAGCCGTCGAGGAGTTCACGCACGATGTCGGCGTGACCGGCGTGCCGCTGACTCTCGGCGACCATGTGCGTGAGGACGCGGTGGAGGGTGATCTCCCGCGGCGGATCGACGGGGAGGTGCCCGACCGCGTCCAGGGGCAACGCCGCGATCGTCTCGTCCGAGTGGGTCCAGACCCGCCGGTACCCGCCGACCACCGCCGCACGCGTCTCGTCGGCCCGCGCCCACAGATCTCCGTTGGGTTCCGTGTCACCGGTGAACCACAGCGGTGGTGCCCCGTCGAAGGGCCGTCCGAAGGCTGCCCCGAAGTACCAGGCCTCGGCACCTGCGAGATGTTTGACCAGGCCCAGCAGATTCGTGCCCGTGGGCGTCAGCGGCCGTCGGATGTCGTACTCGGACAGCCCCTCCAGCTTCCACAACAGCACGTCCCGGGCGTCCTGGAGGTAGGTCCGCAGATCGGCCTTGAAGTCTGAGCCAGTCATGGCACCAGTCTTCGGATCAGGAGATCGTTGTCCACGGAATTACGCGGCGCGAGACGGCACCGGCGAGGGAAACGCGCCCCTCCGGGGGCGCGGGGAACTGCGCGACCGGCCACAACGAGCCCGCAGCTCCCCACCGCCCCCGGCGGGCACCCTCAGCGCTTCCCGTCCTTCCCTCCCAGCAACCCGGCCCGGCGCAGAGCATCGGCCATCGCACTGTTCGCGGGCGCCGGCGCCGAAGCCTGCCGAGCGCCGCCCCCCTGCCGCTGCTGCTGTTGCCGCTGCTGCGGCGGACGCCCGCCCCGCTGGCGCCGTTCGCCGCCGTCGCCCTGCCGGCCACCCTGAGGCGGAGCCGCTTCGTCGTCCAGCCGCAGCGTCAGCGAGATCCGCTTGCGCGGGATGTCCACGTCGAGGACCTTCACCTTGACGATGTCACCCGGCTTCGCCACGTCCCGCGGGTCCTTGACGAACGTCTTGGACATCGCGGAGACATGGACCAGGCCGTCCTGGTGCACACCGACGTCGACGAACGCGCCGAACGCCGCCACGTTCGTGACGACCCCCTCCAGGACCATCCCGGACGACAGGTCGGAGATCTTCTCGACGCCCTCCTTGAAGGTGGCCGTCTTGAAGGCCGGACGCGGGTCGCGCCCCGGCTTCTCCAGCTCCTTGAGGATGTCGGTGACCGTCGGCAGACCGAACGTCTCGTCCACGAAGTCCGTCGGCCGCAGCGAGCGCAGCGCCCCCGTGTTGCCGATGAGCGCGGCCACCTCCTGGCCCGACGTCTTCACCATGCGCCGTACGACGGGGTACGCCTCCGGGTGGACGCTCGACGCGTCCAGCGGGTCGTCACCGCCACGGATGCGCAGGAAGCCCGCGCACTGCTCGTAGGCCTTCGGGCCGAGCCGGGCCACGTTCTTCAGCTGGCTCCGGGAGGTGAAGGGGCCGTTGGCGTCGCGGTGGGTGACGATGTTCTCGGCGAGCCCGGAGGTGATGCCCGAGACGCGGGCGAGGAGCGGTGCGGACGCCGTGTTGACGTCCACGCCCACGCCGTTCACACAGTCCTCGACCACCGCGTCGAGCGAGCGGGACAGCTTCACCTCGGACAGGTCGTGCTGGTACTGACCGACGCCGATCGACTTGGGGTCGATCTTCACCAGCTCGGCCAGCGGGTCCTGGAGCCGGCGGGCGATCGACACGGCGCCGCGCAGCGACACGTCCATGTCGGGCAGTTCCTGGGAGGCGAACGCGGACGCCGAGTACACGGACGCGCCGGCCTCGGACACCATCACCTTGGTGAGCTTCAGGTCCGGGTGCCTGGTGATGAGTTCACCGGCGAGCTTGTCGGTCTCGCGGGACGCCGTGCCGTTGCCGATCGCGACCAGCTCGACCGCGTGCTCCTTGGCGAGCCGGGCCAGCTTGGCGATCGCCTCGTCCCACTTGTTGGCCGGGACGTGCGGGTAGATGACGTCGGTGGCGACCACCTTGCCGGTGGCGTCGACGACGGCGACCTTCACGCCGGTCCGGAAACCGGGGTCCAGGCCCAGCGTCGCCCGGGTGCCGGCCGGAGCGGCGAGCAGCAGGTCGCGCAGGTTCGCCGCGAAGACGTCGACCGCCTCGTCCTCGGCGGCCGTACGCAGGCGCAGCCGCAGGTCGATGCCGAGGTGGACCAGGATGCGGGTGCGCCAGGCCCAGCGGACCGTGTCCGACAGCCACTTGTCGCCCGGCCGGCCGCGGTCGGCGATCCCGAACTTGTGGGCGATGATTCCCTCGAACGAGGACGGGCCCTCGGTCGGCTCCTCCGGCTCCAGGACGAGGTCGAGGACCTCTTCCTTCTCGCCGCGCAGCATGGCCAGGATGCGGTGCGAGGGCAGGTCGGTGAACGGCTCGGCGAAGTCGAAGTAGTCGGCGAACTTCGCGCCCGCCTCCTCCTTGCCGTCCCGCACCTTGGCGGCGAGCCGGCCGCGCACCCACATCCGCTCACGCAGCTCACCGATGAGGTCGGCGTCCTCCGAGAACCGCTCGGTGAGGATCGCGCGGGCGCCGTCCAGGGCGGCCTGCGGATCGGCGACGCCCTTGTCGGCGTCGACGAAGGCCGCGGCGGCCGCCAGCGGCTCCACCCCCGGGTCCCCGAGCAGCCCCTCGGCCAGCGGCTCCAGGCCGGCCTCCCGGGCGATCTGCGCCTTGGTCCGCCGCTTCGGCTTGTACGGCAGGTAGATGTCCTCAAGCCGCGCCTTGGTCTCGGCGCCCCGGATCTGCGCCTCCAGTTCGGGGGTGAGCTTGCCCTGCTCCCGCACCGACTCCAGGATCGCCGACCGCCGCTCCTCCAGCTCCCGCAGATAGCGCAGCCGCTCCTCGATCGTGCGCAACTGCGCGTCGTCGAGCATCTCGGTCGCTTCCTTGCGGTAGCGGGCGATGAAGGGCACCGTCGAACCGCCGTCGAGCAGCTCCACGGCAGCCTTGACCTGCCGCTCCCGTACGCCGAGCTCCTCGGCGATCCTGCCTTCGATGGACCCTGGAACCAGGGACCCGGGTGTCGTCACGATCCCGTACCGCCTTCTCCACTGAGGTTGCGCCGCAATTGTGGCAGGTGACACCGACAACCGGGCCCCAGGGCGCCTTTCCGCGACACGGACTCTCCCCGATTCCCCCGCCCACCCGAAAAACCACCCGCACACCTGATTCAACGAGCCGAACAAATCACCCCACCTCGATCACCCGCTCCCCACGACCCGCCGGTCCCCGCGTTCGGCCGCAGCGGTGCTGAGCCTGGACGGTGTTGTCGGGCGGTGTCGCGCTCCGCTGGTCCTGGTGTTGGGCCGCAGCGGTGCTGAGAGTGGGCGGTGTTGTCGGGCGGGGTCGCGATCCGCTGGTCCCGGGGTTCGGCCGCAGCGGTGCTGAGCGTAGGCGGTGTCGCGATCCGCCGGTTCCGATGTTTCCGCCGCGGCGGCGCTCAGCCCCGACGGCGGTGTCCGGCGGTGCCGGAACCGCCCCGGCCCTCGGTCCCGTCAGGCCTTGCCGACAAGGTCCGCGGGGAACGCTCCGGCGGCCACCGCGGCCCTAGCGAAGGTCACTGCCAGTTCCGTCAGGCGGGTCACGCCGTCGGCTCCCAGGTGCTCGTACGGTGCCCGGTCCAGACGGTCCGTCTCGGCCTCGATGTCCGCGCGCAGGGCCACCCCCGCCTCGGTCAGCTCGCCCGCCCCGTCGAGCAGGCCGCGCTCGCGCAGCCGAGCCACCGCCGCGTCCCAGTCGTCCTGGCTCCAGCCACGGGTGGCGAACACCCACTTCGGGGCCATGCCCTTGCCGGTCGCCGTATGCGTCACCACCGCCTCCAGCCCGTCCAGCCCGGCCGCCAGCAGCGTCGCGAGGTGCCCGTCGCCGCGGTGCTCGCGCAGCAGCGTGCTCGCGTGCCAGTAGGCGAGGTGGGGCTCCTGAGGCACCGGCAGGTCCGCGTGGGCGGCGTACAGCGGGCGGCCAGGGCGCGCGCAGGCCTCGGTGGCGCGCAGCGCGAGCCGCGCCGCCTCGGCCATCGCCTCGGACGCCACCGCGTCCGCGCCGAGCAGCCTCCGCAGCGACGCGTCGACGGCACGCGCGCGGGCGGCGAGGACGTCCTTCGGGGACGCGATCTCCCAGACGGCCGGCACATGCCGGGCCACCAGCTCGTACTTGTAGTTGTAGAACGTCGCCGTCACCGTGCCGGCTCCGACCGGCCCCAGCGCGGCCGCCCGCACCGCGAAATTGACGGCCCGCGGGTGGGTGACGCCGAGCGCGGCCAGTTCCTCGGCCAGCTCGGGGCTGAAGAAGTGGGTCGCGTGCAGGGAATTGAGCAGGGACTGGCAGCGGCGGCCGGCGAGCGGCTCCAGGAAGGCGGTTGTCATGAGCCGCACGCTACTGACTGGTTGGTACGGACTCCAGTGCCCGGCCCGATGCGGACCCGGTACGCCGTCCGGCAGGGCAGAGGAGCTGGGGGTCGAGTACGGCCCGCGGCCGCCCTGCGACGCGGGCTCCCCGCACCGGGCGCCCGCCGAGGTCGTCGACCGGCTCCGCTCGGTGAGCCGCCTCATCCGCGGCGCGGAACCGTCCACGTGAACCGCGGCCGGCGGCGCTCCAGGAACGCGGCGACCCCCTCGGTGGTGTCGTCGTTGCCGCGCGCCTGCTCCGCCCAGTGCGCGTCCCGGTCCGCGCGGCCGTTCGCGAACTCCTTCGCGGCGGCCTGCGTCAACTGCGAGCGTTCGGTCAGGATCCGGGTGAATTCGGCCACCCGCTTGTCCAGCTCGCCCCGCGGCAGCACCTCGTCCACCAGACCGGTGCGCAGGGCCCGCTCCGCGTCGATCAGCTCGCCGGAGAAGAGCAGGTACTTGGTGGTGGCAGGGCCGACCAGGGACACCAGGCGGCGGGTGGAGGCGGCCGGGTAGACGATGCCGAGCTTCGCCGGAGTCACCCCGAACAGCGCGCCCTCCTCGGCGAACCGCAGATCGCAGGCGGCGGCCAGCTGCGAACCGCCGCCGACGCAGTGGCCGCGCACCGCGGCGAGGGTCGGCTTGGGGAACCCGGCGAGCGCCTCCTCGGCGGCGGCGGCGAGGGCCTGTGCCTCGGCAGGGGAGCCCTGGAGGGTGGAGATGTCGGCGCCGGCGCAGAAGGTGCCGCCCGCGCCGGTGAGGACGAGAGCGCGCACGGCGGGGTCGGCCGCGAGGCCGTCGAGGAGAGGCGGGAGGGCGCGCCACATCTGCGCGGTCATCGCGTTGCGTTTGGCCGCGTTGCCGATGACTACGGTGGCAACGGCGTTTCTGACCTGGTGGTCGAGGCGGGGCTCCATGGTGCGCGATGGTATCCGCGCCGGGAAGAGGCGGAATTCCGGTGGTTCACGGGAGCCGTCCCCCGCCCGCTCGGAAAGTTCCCATACCCGTACAACCCGAATAGTTCGCGAAGTCGGCATCGAGGAGGGCAAGAGTCATCCCACAACTGACCTTGTCATACGCCAACGGTCAGATCCGTTCGATAGTTGCTGACTTGTGTTCAGTCCTCCGGCGCGGAGCGGGTCTGTACCAACACTCGACGTGTGGTGACAATCGAGCGCGAGGGTGGCGACCGGACGATGGAGAACCACGGGCGCGGGCATGACCCGCGTCCAGAGGCAGGCGGCGCCCCGCCGCCGGATCCGCTGCCGTACGAAGGAGTCTGGCGGTTCACCGCCGCCGCCGTGGACGCCTCGGTCCCGCAGGCGCGGCGCGCCGTACGGGACCTGCTCCAGCGTCAGGGCGTCCCGGTCTCGGAGGACCTGGTGTACGGGCTGTTGCTGATCGTCTCCGAGCTGGTCACCAACGCGGTCAAGCATGCGGCGCTGCTGTCGCCGGTGCTCGCCGTCGAGGTCGCCGTCGGCGCCGAGTGGGTGCGGGTGTCGGTGGAGGACAACCACCCCTACCGCCCGACCGCCCTGGAGGCCGACCATGGCCAGACCGGCGGCCGGGGGCTGCTGCTGGTGCGGGAGGTGGCCCGGGAGGCGGGCGGGGTGGTGGACGTGGAGCACACGTCGAGTGGCGGCAAGGTGATCTGGGCCGCCCTGCCGCTCAAACCCGCGACGCTGCCCTGAGGGGTCTCACCAGCCGGCGGACGGGCCCGTCAGCTCCCTGATCGCCGGGCGGGCCGCGTCCAGCACGGTCATGAACCAGGACGAGAAGGTGTCCTGGGCGTGCCGCTCGGCCAGCTCGGCGGCCGTCACGAAGGCGGTCGCCTCGACCTCGTCGGAGTCCGGCGCGAGCGGCGCCTGGACCATGCCGACGAACAGGTGGTTGAACTCCTGCTCGACCAGGCCGGAGGCCGGGTCCGGGTGGTTGTAGCGGACCGTGCCCGCCTCGGCGAGCAGCGACGGGGAGACCCCCAGCTCCTCGAAGGTCCGCCGGGCCGCCGCCGCGAAGGGCGCCTCACCGGGGTAGGGATGACCGCAGCAGGTGTTGGACCACACACCGGGGGAGTGGTACTTGCCCAGCGCCCGCTGCTGGAGCAGCAGCCTGCCGTGTTCGTCGAAGAGAAAGACGGAGAACGCCCGGTGCAGCTGCCCGGGGGGCTGATGCGCGGCCATCTTCTCGGCGGTGCCGATGGTCAGACCCTTCTCGTCGACGAGTTCAAGGAAAATCGCGTCTGCGGTCCCTTCCGACGTGCTGTGCGTCGCGGTGGCAGGTGTGATCGGCATACCCATCCTTCGCCTCGGTCTTCGTACCAAGTCTGCCGTACGAATCCGACACTCCCGGCACTTCCCGGCACGGGCACGCCGGAAGAGGGACCCGGTAGTTGATCGTGCCCTACGGGTGTGGGAGGGAACCGCCCGGGGCCCTCGAACGCAAGGACGCCGGGGCAGTGCGGAGCGCCTCGTCCAGGACCCGGCCGGACGGGGTCAGTGGCAGAGCCGGGCCTCGTGCTCCGCGTGTCCGCCCGGCTCCAGTTGGAAGGTGCAGTGTTCCACGTCGAAGTGGTGGCCCAGGCAGCCCTGCAACTCGTGCAGCATCTTCTCGTGCCCGATGGCGCTGAGCACGTCCGAGCGGACCACCACGTGCGCCGACAGCACCGGCATCCCCGAGGTGATCGTCCAGGCGTGCAGGTCGTGGACGTCCTCCACGCCGTCCAGCGCCAGGATGTGCGCCCGCACCTCCGCCATGTCGACATCCCGCGGTGCCGCCTCCAGCAGGACGTTCAGGGTCTCGCGCAGCAGCTTGAACGTCCTCGGCACGATCATCAGGCCGATGACGAGCGAGGCGATCGGGTCGGCCGCCTGCCAGCCGGTGGTCAGGATCACCACGGCCGAGATCAGCACCGCCAGCGAGCCCAGCGCGTCGGCCGCCACCTCCAGGAAGGCGGCGCGCACGTTCAGGCTCTCCTGCTGGCCGCGCACCAGCAGCGTGAGCGAGATCATGTTGGCGACCAGCCCGATCAGACCGAACACGATCATCTGGCCGCCACGGGTGTCCGCGGGCGTGACGAACCGCTGGACCGCCTCGAACAGCACATAGCCGCCGACCCCCAGCAGCAGCAGGCAGTTCGCCAGGGCGGCGAGGATCTCGGCGCGGGCCAGTCCGAAGGTGCGGTTGGTGCTCGGCGGGCGGTTGGCGAAGTGGATCGCCAGCAGGGCCATGCCGAGGCCCAGGGCGTCGGTCGCCATGTGGGCCGCGTCCGCGATCAGTGCCAGCGAGTCGGCCAGCAGACCGCCGACGACCTCGACCATCATCACCCCGAGGGTGATGGCGAGCGCCACCCGGAGCCGTCCGCGGTACGCCGCCGCGGCCGTACCGGTGGGCGGCGCGTGGTCGTGGCCGTGACCGTGGTCGTGCCCTGCCCCCATGAGATACGCCTCCTGTGTTCCGCCCGGGCTCACAGTGAACTACGGGTGGGGGGTATCCGGCAACGCGGCACTGAACACCGTTGTCATGTGCCCTGACCTGCGGAAACGAACCGCAGGTCAGGGTGGCCTCAGTTGCCTTCCGTGAGGGGGCGCGCCGCGTGGGCGGCCGGCCGGACGGGGATGCGCCGCCATGGACCGGTGTCCCCAATGCCCGTTCTGGGAGCGCGGTTTGTCGGCCGGGGCCTGGATCACGGATGATGATCTCGGCAACGGCCGGGGCAGAGCGGGCCGACCGTGCCGTGAACGGCCGGTGAACAAGCGGTCCTCACCATCCGATAACCTCTGCCGAATGCCGTCAGGGGACCACCAGGCACCCCCCCGCCCCACCACGCAGCAGACCGGCGCCCGTACGCCGGCACCCAGGGAGTGAGTTCGGTTGTCGACCGCCATCGTCACCGGTCCGCCGGTGCCCGGATCGTCACTGGAGAGCGATCTGCGGGCGCTCGGCTTCGAGGTGCGGGCGGCGTCGGACACCGCCGAGACCGAGGCGCTGCTCACGGCCGTACCCGCCGACCGGCGCGTCGCCGTCGTGGACGCCCGCTTCGTCGGCCATGTGCACGCCCTGCGGCTCGGCCTCACCGACCCCCGCTTCCCGCTCGCCGCGATACCCGGCGCCGTCACCGCCCAGCCCGCCGGCCGTCCGGCCCTGAGCCAGGCGCTGGCCCGGGAGGCCTCCGCGGGCGGCAGCACCGACCTCGCGGTCGACAACCTCGTCACCGCCATGGACGCCGACGTCCACCGCCCCGAGCTGGGCAGCCTGGTCGCCGCCGTACCCGCCGACCCGCAGGCCCGCAACGAGGCACGGCAGGCCGTGGCCGCCGTCGACGACGAGGCCGTACGCCTGAAGTCGGCCGTGAAGTCCCGGGACGGCTTCTTCACCACCTTCTTCATCAGCCCGTACTCGCGGTACCTCGCCCGCTGGTGCGCCCGGCGCGGACTGACCCCCAACCAGGTCACCACCGCCTCCCTGCTCACCGCCCTGATCGCGGCGGGCTGCGCGGCCACCGGTACGCGGATCGGCTTCGTCGCCGCCGGCGCCCTGCTGATCTGCTCGTTCGTCCTGGACTGCACCGACGGCCAGCTCGCCCGCTACTCCCTGCAGTACTCCACGCTCGGCGCGTGGCTGGACGCCACCTTCGACCGGGCCAAGGAGTACGCGTACTACGCGGGCCTCGCCCTCGGCGCCGCCCGCGGCGGGGGCCACGACGACGTATGGGCCCTCGCCCTCGGCGCGATGATCCTGCAGACCTGCCGGCACGTGGTCGACTTCTCCTTCAACGAGGCCAACCACGACGCCACCGCCAACACCAGCCCCACCGCCGCCCTCTCCGGCAGGCTCGACAGCGTCGGCTGGACGGTCTGGGTGCGCCGGATGATAGTTCTGCCCATCGGCGAGCGATGGGCACTGATAGCCGTCCTGACGGCGGCCACGACCCCGCGGATCACCTTCTACGTGCTGCTGGCCGGCTGCGCCTTCGCCGCGACCTACACCACGGCCGGGCGGGTCCTGCGGTCGCTGACCCGGAAGGCGAAGCGCACCGACCGGGCGGCGAAGGCGCTGGCGGACCTGGCCGACAACGGCCCCCTCGCGGGATTCGTGTCCCGCGCCCTGCGCGCCCCGTTCGGCTCCCCGTTCCCGGTGGCCCTCGCCGGCGTGGCGGTTCTCACCGCCTGCCTCCTCTCCGGTGTGACCTGGGCCCCGGTCGCGGGCGCCGTCGCCTACGCCCTCGCCTCCGGCCGGGCCCTCGCCCGCCCCCTCAAGGGCGCCCTCGACTGGCTGGTCCCGCCCCTGTTCCGGGCTGCCGAGTACGGCACCGTGCTCGTCCTCGCAAGTAAAGCCGGGGTAAACGGAGCCCTTCCCGCGGCTTTCGGCCTGGTGGCTGCCGTCGCCTACCATCACTACGACACGGTGTACCGCATCCGCGGCGACGCCGGAGCGCCGCCGGCCTGGCTCGTCCGCGCCATCGGGGGGCAGGAGGGGCGGACGCTGCTCGTCACCGTCCTGGCCGCGGTGCTCACCGCCGCGCAGTTCAAGGTCGCGCTCACGGTCCTCGCCGTGGCCGTGGCCGGGCTGGTGCTCGTCGAGAGCATCCGCTTCTGGGTGTCCGCAGGGGCGCCCGCCGTACACGACGAAGGAGAACCCGCATGATCGGCCTCGTGCTGGCGGCCGGCGCCGGCCGGCGTCTGCGCCCCTACACCGACAGCCTGCCCAAGGCACTGGTGCCGGTGGGGCCCGCCGGGATAGAGGACTCGATCACGGTGCTCGACCTGACCCTCGGGAACTTCGCCGAGATCGGCCTGACCGAGGTCGCCATCATCGTCGGCTACCGCAAGGAGGCCGTGTACGAGCGCAAGGCGGCCCTGGAGCAGAAGTACGGCCTCAAGCTCACCCTCATCGACAACGACAAGGCCGAGGAGTGGAACAACGCCTACTCCCTGTGGTGCGGCCGTGACGCCCTCAAGGACGGCGTGATCCTCGCCAACGGCGACACCGTGCACCCGGTCTCCGTCGAGAAGACGCTGCTCGCCGCCCGCGGCGACGGCAGGCGGATCATCCTCGCCCTGGACACCGTCAAGTCCCTCGCGGACGAGGAGATGAAGGTCGTCGTCGACGCCGACAAGGGCATGACGAAGATCACCAAGCTGATGGACCCCGCCGAGGCCACCGGTGAGTACATCGGCGTCACCCTCATCGAGGGCGACGCGGCCCCCGAGCTCGCCGACGCGCTGAAGGCGGTCTGGGAGACCGACCCGCAGCAGTTCTACGAGCACGGCTACCAGGAACTGGTCAACCGCGGCTTCCGGATCGACGTGGCGCCCATCGGCGACGTCCGGTGGGTCGAGATCGACAACCACGACGATCTCGCCAGGGGACGGGAGATCGCGTGCCAGTACTGACCCGGCTGATCCCCTCGCCGGTCGTCGTGGACATCCGCCCGGGTGCCCTCGACGACCTCGGGGGCGTGCTCGCCGACGAGCGCATCTCGCACTCGGGGCGGCTCGCCGTCGCCGTCAGCGGCGGCTCCGGCTCGAAGCTGCGCGAGCGCCTCTCGCCGAGTCTGCCCGGCGCCACCTGGTACGAGGTCGGCGGCGGCACCCTCGACGACGCGATCCGGCTGGCCGGCGACATCAAGGCCGGCCACTACGACGCGGTCGTCGGCCTCGGCGGCGGCAAGATCATCGACTGCGCCAAGTTCGCCGCGGCCCGGGTGGGCCTGCCGCTGGTCGCCGTGCCGACGAACCTCGCCCACGACGGCCTGTGCTCGCCGGTCGCCACCCTCGACAACGACGCGGGCCGCGGCTCCTACGGCGTGCCGAACCCGATCGCCGTCGTCATCGACCTCGACGTCATCCGTGAGGCACCGGCGCGCTTCGTGCGCTCCGGCATCGGAGACGCCGTCTCCAACATCTCGGCGATCGCGGACTGGGAGCTGTCCCACCGCGTCAACGGCGAGAAGATCGACGGTCTGGCGGCCGCCATGGCCCGGCAGGCCGGTGAGGCGGTGCTGCGCCACCCCGGCGGCATCGGCGAGAACGACTTCCTCCAGGTCCTCGCCGAGGCGCTGGTGCTCAGCGGCATCGCCATGTCGGTGTCGGGCGACTCCCGTCCGTCCTCCGGCGCCTGCCACGAGATCAACCACGCCTTCGACCTGCTCTTCCCGAGGCGTGCCGCCAGCCACGGCGAGCAGTGCGGGCTGGGCGCGGCCTTCGCGATGTATCTGCGCGGAGCCCACGAACAGTCCGTGTACATGGCCGATGTGCTGCGCCGGCACGGACTGCCGGTGCTGCCGGAGGAGATCGGCTTCACCGTGGACGAGTTCGTCCGGGTCGTGGAGTTCGCTCCGGAGACCAGGCCCGGCCGCTACACCATCCTCGAACACCTCGACCTCAAGACCCACCAGATCAAGGACTTCTACGTCGACTATGTCAAGGCCATCGGTAGCTGAACTCCGTCCGGTCGTGCACCCCGCTGGGGTCAAGGACCGGCGCAGCGGTGAGCACTGGATGGGACGCCTCTACATGCGTGAGGTGTCCCTGCGGGTGGACCGCTACCTGGTGAACACCAGGGTCACGCCCAACCAGCTCACGTATCTGATGACCGTCTTCGGCGTGCTCGCGGCCCCGGCCCTGCTGGTGCCGGGGATCACGGGCGCCGTCCTCGGCGTGGTGTGCGTCCAGATGTACCTGCTGCTGGACTGCGTCGACGGCGAGGTCGCCCGCTGGAAGCAGCAGTACTCGCTGGGCGGGGTCTATCTCGACCGGGTCGGGGCGTACCTCACCGACGCGGCGGTCCTGGTCGGGCTCGGGCTGCGCGCCGCCGACCTGTTCGGCAGCGGCCGTATCGACTGGCTGTGGGCCTTCCTCGGCACGCTGGCCGCGCTCGGCGCCATCCTGATCAAGGCCGAGACCGACCTGGTCGGCGTCGCCCGTCACCAGGCCGGCCTTCCGGTGGTCAAGGAGGCCGCCGCCGAGATGCGCTCCTCCGGCATGGCGCTGGCCCGCCGGGCCGCCGCCCTGCTCCGGTTCCACCGGCTGATCCTCGGCATCGAGGCCTCCCTGCTGATCCTGCTGCTCGCGATCGTCGACCACGTCCGCGGCGACCTCTTCTTCACCCGTCTGGGCACCGCCGTGCTCGCCGGCATCGCGCTGCTCCAGACCCTGCTGCACCTGGTCTCGGTCCTCGCGTCGAGCAGGCTGCGGTGAGCGGCGGACCGAAGGTCGGCGCGGTCGTCATCACCATGGGCAACCGCCCCGACGAACTGCGCGCCCTCCTCGACTCGGTCGCCAAGCAGCACGGCGACCCGGTCGAGGTGGTCGTCGTCGGCAACGGCTCGCCCGTCCCGGAGGTGCCCGACGGCGTCCGCACCCTGGAACTGCCCGAGAACCTCGGCATCCCCGGCGGGCGCAACGTCGGCATAGAAGCCTTCGGCCCGAGCGGCCGCGACGTCGACATATTGCTCTTCCTCGACGACGACGGCCTGCTCGCCGAGCACGACACCGCCGAGCTGTGCCGGGAGGCCTTCACGGCCGACCCGAGGCTCGGCATCATCAGCTTCCGCATCGCCGACCCGGAGACCGGGCAGACCCAGCGCCGGCACGTGCCGCGGCTGCGGGCCTCCGACCCGATGCGCTCCTCCCGGGTCACCACCTTCCTCGGCGGCGCCAACGCCGTCCGCACCCAGGTCCTCGCCGAGGTCGGCGGCCTGCCGGACGAGTTCTTCTACGCCCATGAGGAGACCGACCTGGCCTGGCGGGCCCTGGACGCCGGCTGGATGATCGACTACCGCTCCGACATGGTGCTGTTCCACCCCACGACCGCCCCCTCCCGGCACGCGGTCTACCACCGGATGGTCGCACGCAACCGGGTCTGGCTGGCCCGCCGCAACCTGCCGGCCCTCCTGGTCCCGGTCTACCTCGGGGTGTGGATGCTGCTGACCCTGGTGCGCCGCCCGTCCCGGCCGGCCCTGCACGCCTGGTTCGCCGGTTTCCGGGAGGGCTGGACCACCCCCTGCGGACCCCGCCGCCCGATGCGCTGGCGGACCGTGTGGAAACTCACGCGACTGGGCCGTCCTCCGGTGATCTGACAAGCTCGAAGGCGTGTGTCCGCGCGTGACGGCGTGCGGACACGCCACGGAACGGCCGCGCTCGGCACTCCGGCGTCCCCGGAAATGCGTCCGATGGCGCAGACGTGTCGTGCCCAGTAGCACAATTCCGTAAGACGAACGTAAGACGCATCCGAAGACGCATCCGAAGACGCATCCGAGGACGCGTCCGAAAGCGAAGGCTTCCACCCTTGAGTGAGACAACGCATGACGGCGGGATCGCGGTGAGCGCGGTGCCGTCCGCCGACGAGGGCCTCACGGCGGCGCAGCTCGCCGCCAGGTACGGGCTCGCGGTGAGCGGCGCACGCCCCTCGCTGCCCGAGTACGTGCGCCAGCTCTGGGGGCGGCGCCACTTCATCCTGGCCTTCTCGCAGGCGAAGCTCACCGCCCAGTACAGCCAGGCCAAGCTCGGCCAGCTCTGGCAGGTGGCCACGCCGCTGCTGAACGCGGCCGTGTACTACTTCATCTTCGGTGTCATCCTGCACGCCAGCCGCGGCATGTCGCAGGACGTCTACATTCCGTTCCTGGTCACCGGCGTGTTCACCTTCACGTTCACGCAGAGCTCGATCATGACGGGCGTGCGCGCGATCTCCGGCAACCTCGGTCTGGTGCGCGCGCTGCACTTCCCGCGCGCCTCGCTGCCGATCTCCTTCGCGCTCCAGCAGCTCCAGCAGCTGCTCTTCTCGATGATCGTCATGATCGCGGTGGTGGTCGGGTTCGGCAGCCGCCCGGGCCTGTCCTGGGTGCTGGTCGTCCCGATCCTGTTCCTGCTGTTCCTCTTCAACACCGGCCTCGCCCTGGTCGTGGCCCGGCTGGGCGCGAAGACGCCGGACCTCGCCCAGTTGCTGCCGTTCATCCTGCGCACCTGGATGTACATGTCCGGCGTGATGTTCTCGATCAGCAAGATGATGGAGGGCCGACCGGAGTGGGCGCGCACGCTCCTCCAGGTGAACCCCGCCACCGTCTACATGGACCTGATGCGCTTCGCCCTCATCGACGGCTACGGCGCCTCGAACCTCCCGCCGCACGTCTGGGCCGTCGCCCTGTCCTGGGCCGTGGTCGTGTTCGCCGGCGGTTTCGTGTACTTCTGGAAGGCGGAGGAGCGGTACGGCCGTGGCTGATCTCAACGACGTGGAGCGCAACCCCGGGGAGCGGATCCCCACCGTCATCGCGGAGGAGGTGCACATCGTCTACCGGGTCAACGGCGCCAAGACCGGCAAGGGCAGCGCGACGGCTGCCCTCAGCCGCATCTTCAAACGCGGCGAAGACCGGGGCGTCCGCAAGGTGCACGCGGTCCGTGGCGTCTCCTTCGTCGCCTACCGCGGCGAGGCGATCGGCCTGATCGGCTCCAACGGCTCCGGCAAGTCCACCCTGCTGCGCGCCATCGCCGGCCTGCTGCCCGCCGAGAAGGGCAGGGTCTACACCAACGGCCAGCCCTCGCTGCTCGGCGTCAACGCGGCCCTGATGAACGACCTCACGGGCGAGCGCAACGTCATCCTGGGCGGCCTGGCCATGGGCATGACCCGGGACGACATAAAGGCCCGCTACCAGGAGATCGTCGATTTCTCCGGCATCAACGACAAGGGCGATTTCATCACCCTCCCGATGCGCACCTACTCCTCCGGCATGGCGGCCCGGCTACGGTTCTCCATCGCCGCCGCCAAGGACCACGACGTCCTCATGATCGACGAGGCGCTGGCCACCGGTGACGCGGCCTTCCGCAGGCGCTCCGAGGACCGGATCCGTGAATTGCGTGAGCACGCGGGCACGGTGTTTCTGGTCAGTCACAACAACAAGTCGATCCGCGACACCTGCGACCGCGTCCTGTGGCTGGAGCGCGGTGAACTGCGCATGGACGGCCCGACCGAAGAGGTACTCAAGGAGTACGAGAAGTTCACGGGCAAGTAGCCCTGACTCGCCGGGGCCCCGCCGGAACCTTTCCGGTGGGGCCCCGCGTCTGCAAAGGAAACGTCAACTCCGGCTTGCCTTAGGAATCTTGACGCCAATCGGTGTGTTGTTGTGATCTGCGGGACACCCCGACGAACCTCGATGCGTTGTACAACGTAAGCTGTACCGGTCCCGGAAAGCGGCAAGTGGGGCGATAATGCGCGACACCCTCTGCCGGGCCGCCCCGCGGATTGCCGGGCGGCGTGTCCGAAATAGTGTGTATTGGGTCGGCAGTGTAGAACGGGAGATGTGACGGCAATGGCTACGGAAACTCCCCAGATCAACGCAGGCCGTGCCGTCCCCGCCCCGGGCAGCGAACGGTGACGGCGACCGCCTCGGCGCGCACCGGAGACCCGGAGCGCGGCACCCTGGACAAGGCCGCGGACGAGAACTTCCCCGTGGCCCCCTTCTTCCTGCCGAAAGCCTGGCGCGACGACCTGATGGCGGTGTACGGCTTCGCCCGCCTCGTCGACGACATCGGCGACGGCGACCTGGCCCCCGGCGGCGCCGACGCCCGCCTGCTCGGCGTGTCGCAGGCCGATGCCGACAACCGCCTGGTCCTGCTCGACGCCTTCGAGGCCGACCTGCGCCGCGTCTTCGACGCCGTTCCGCACCACCCCCTGCTGCGCCGCCTTCAGCCCGTGGTCCGCCGCCACTCCCTCACCCCCGAGCCGTTCCTCGGCCTGATCGCCGCCAACCGCCAGGACCAGTTCGTCAAGCGGTACGAGACCTACGACGACCTCCTCGCCTACTGCGAGCTGTCCGCCAACCCGGTCGGCCGCCTGGTCCTCGCCGTCACCGGCACCTCGACCGCCGACCGGATCCGGCTCTCCGACTCGATCTGCACCGCACTCCAGATCGTCGAACACCTCCAGGACGTGGCCGAGGACCTGGGCCGCGACCGGATCTATCTGCCCGCCGAGGACATGAAGCGCTTTCACGTCCAGGAGGCGGATCTCGCCAGGAAAACCGCGGGCGCATCGGTGCGTGCACTGGTTGCATACGAAGCACAACGCGCCCGCGATCTCCTGAATGAAGGCGCCCCCCTTGTGGGTAGCGTCCACGGCAGGTTGAAGCTGCTGCTCGCGGGGTTCGTGGCGGGGGGAAGGGCGGCGGTCCACGCGATCGCCGCCGCCGAATACGACGTACTTCCCGGCCCGCCCAAGCCCGGCAAGGGCCGGTTGCTGCGTGAGGTGGGCGTGACTCTGCGAGGAGAGGGGTGATCCGGACCGTGGACTCTCCCACACACGTGTCCGCGCCGGTACTCGCCGCCTACAGCTACTGTGAGACGGTCACCGGACAGCAGGCACGGAACTTCGCCTACGGCATCAGGCTGCTGCCGGCGCCCAAGCGGCGTGCCATGTCGGCGCTCTACGCCTTCTCCCGGCGCGTCGACGACATCGGCGACGGCGAGCTGGCCGACGAGGTGAAGGCGGCCCGCCTGGAGGACACCCGGGCGCTGCTCGCCAGGGTCCAGGACGGCGCGGTCGCCGAGGACGACACCGACCCGGTCGCGGTCGCCCTCGCGCACGCCGCCCAGGTCTTCCCGATCCCGCTGGGCGGCCTGGACGAGCTGATCGACGGCGTCCTGATGGACGTCCGCGGCGAGACCTACGAGACCTGGGACGACCTCAAGGTCTACTGCCGTTGCGTGGCCGGAGCCATCGGCCGGCTCTCGCTCGGTGTGTTCGGCACGGAACCGGGGGCGCGCGGCGCCGAGCGCGCGCCGGAGTACGCCGACACGCTCGGGCTCGCGCTCCAGCTCACCAACATCCTCAGGGACGTCCGCGAGGACGCCGGCAACGGCCGTACCTATCTGCCCTCCGACGACCTCGCCAAGTTCGGCTGCTCGGCCGGGTTCCACGGGCCGACCCCGCCGCCGGGCTCCGACTTCGCGGGCCTCGTGCACTTCGAAGTACGGCGCGCCCGTGCCCTTTTCGCCGAGGGGTACCGGCTGCTGCCCATGCTGGACCGGCGCAGCGGCGCCTGTGTCGCCGCCATGGCCGGTATCTACCGCCGCCTGCTCGACCGCATCGAGCGCGAACCGGAGGCGGTGCTGCGCGGCCGGGTCTCGCTGCCCGGACGTGAGAAGGCGTACGTCGCGGTGCGCGGTCTGTCCGGGCTCGACACCCGGCGCCACACCTCTCGTCTGGCCGTCAGGAGGCGCGCCTGATGGACACAGTGGGCCAAGGCGACGCCACCGGAGGAAAACGGCAGGCAACCCTCCGGCGCGACACGGCGTCCCTGACTGCGACGGCCCGACCTGCCCCGTTCCACCGGCACGGCGGCCAGGTAGGAAAGGCGACACGATGAGCGACGGCACGCGATCCGAACGGACGCACGACGACCTCCCGTCCGGGCGCACCGCCGTCGTGATCGGCGGCGGCCTCGCCGGCATCACGGCCGCACTCGCGCTCGCCGACGCGGGCGTCCGTGTCACCCTTCTCGAAGGCAGGCCGAGGCTCGGCGGGCTCGCCTTCTCCTTCCAGCGCGGCGACCTGACCGTGGACAACGGCCAGCACGTCTACCTGCGTTGCTGCACCGCCTACCGCTGGTTCCTCGACCGCATCGAGGGCGCGGCGCTGGCACCGCTGCAGGACCGCCTCGACGTGCCCGTGCTCGACCTCGCCAAGCCGGAGGGGGGGCGCCTGGGCAGGCTGCGGCGCGACCCGCTGCCCGTCCCCCTGCACCTGGGGCGCAGCCTGGCCGCCTATCCGCACCTCTCGCTCGCCGAGCGGGCCAGGGTCGGGCGGGCCGCGCTCGCGCTCAAGGGGCTCGACCTCGCCGATCCGAACCTGGACACACAGGACTTCGGCAGCTGGCTGGCCGCCCACGGCCAGTCCGCGCGTGCCGTCGAGGCCCTGTGGGACCTGGTCGGGGTCGCCACCCTCAACGCGGTCGCGGGCGACGCCTCGCTGGGGCTCGCCGCGATGGTGTTCAAGACCGGTCTGCTGTCCGACCCGGGAGCGGCCGACATCGGCTGGGCCCATGTGCCGCTGGGCGAACTGCACGACCGGCTGGCCCGCAAGGCGCTCGACTCCGCGGGCGTGCGTACCGAGGTCCGTACACGCGTCACCTCCGTCTCCACCAAGGAGAACGGAACCTGGAGCGTTCAGGTTCCCGGCGAGACACTCACCGCAGACGCCGTCGTGCTCGCCGTCGCCCAGCGCGAGGCGTACGACCTGCTGCCGGCCGGTGCCCTCGACGCCCCGCAGAACCTGCTGGCGATCGGCACCGCACCGATCCTCAACGTCCATGTGGTCTACGACCGTACGGTGCTCACCAAGCCGTTCTTCGCGGCCCTCGGCTCCCCGGTGCAGTGGGTGTTCGACCGCACCCACGCCTCGGGGCTGCGCTCGGGCCAGTACCTCGCGCTGTCCCAGTCGGCCGCCCAGGACGAGATCGACACCCCCGTGGCCGACCTGCGCGAGCGCTATCTGCCCGAGCTGGAACGGCTGTTGCCCGGTGCGCGCGGCGCCGGGGTGCGGGACTTCTTCGTGACCCGGGAGCGCACCGCGACGTTCGCCCCCACCCCCGGCGTCGGGCGGCTGCGGCCCGGCGCCCGTACCAAGGCACCCGGCCTCTACCTGGCCGGAGCGTGGACCGCCACCGGGTGGCCCGCGACCATGGAGAGTGCGGTCCGCAGCGGTGTCAGCGCGGCCGATGCCGCGTTGAGCACTCTGGGCCGGCCCCGCCCCCGCCACCTCTTCGAGTTCGAGGAGGCGGCGTGACGCTCGATCAGCAGGCGGCAGGCCCCCGCACCCCCGGTACCGCAACAAGAGGAGAAACTGTGCCCACTGTGCCCCCGGCCGAGACGGCTGCCGACGCGGTGGACGTGACCGCGCTCCTGGAGCGCGGCCGGACCCTTGCTACACCGGTACTGCGGGCGGCCGTCGACCGCCTGGCACCTCCCATGGACACCGTTGCCGCCTACCACTTCGGCTGGATCGACGCCGAGGGCAACCCCGCCGACGGCGACGGCGGCAAGGCCGTACGGCCCGCGCTCGCCGTGCTCTCCGCCGAGGTCACCGGTGCCGCCCCCGAGGTCGGCATCCCCGGCGCCGTCGCCGTCGAACTCGTCCACAACTTCTCCCTGCTGCACGACGACCTGATGGACGGCGACGAACAGCGCCGGCACCGCGACACCGTCTGGAAGGTGCACGGCCCCGCCCAGGCCATCCTGGTCGGCGACGCCCTGTTCGCCCTCGCCAACGAGGTCCTCCTGGAACTCGGCACCGTCGAGGCCGGCCGGGCCACCCGCCGGCTCACCACCGCCACCCGCGCCCTGATCGACGGCCAGGCCCAGGACATCTCCTACGAGCACCGCGACCGGGTCAGCGTCGAGGAGTGCCTGGAGATGGAGGGCAACAAGACCGGCGCGCTGCTCGCCGCCTCCAGCTCCATCGGCGCGGTGCTGGGCGGCGCCGACGACCGCACCGCCGACACCCTGGAGAAGTACGGCTACCACCTCGGCCTCGCCTTCCAGGCAGTCGACGACCTGCTCGGCATCTGGGGCGACCCGGAGTCCACCGGCAAGCAGACCTGGAGCGACCTGCGCCAGCGCAAGAAGTCCCTGCCGGTCGTCGCCGCCCTCGCCGCGGGCGGGCCCGCCTCCGAGCGGCTCGGCGAGATCCTCGCGGCCGACGCCAAGAGCAGCGACTTCGAGAACTTCTCCGAGGAGGAGTTCGCGGCCCGCGCCGCCCTCATCGAGGAGGCCGGCGGCCGCGAGTGGACCGCCGAAGAGGCGCGCCGTCAGCACACCATCGCCATCGAAGCCCTCCACGCCGTCGACATGCCCGCCCAGGTGCGGGCCCGGTTCACGGCGCTGGCGGACTTCGTCGTCGTACGAAAGAGATGATCATTATCGGTCGAACAACCCTCGCGTAGTCGCCGGCCGGTGCGAGCGCGCAGCCAGCACCGGCCGACGGCGGACCCACAGCAGAACGACTTCGCACGACTGCACGAAGGGGAAGCCATGACAGCGACGACCGACGGAAGCACCGGGGCCACCCCGCCGCCCCGGGCCGACTCGGCCAGCACCAAGCTCACCACCCCTGTGGCGGCCGGGGTGCAAGAAGCCGCCGAACGCGCCGTGCGGCGCGCCACCGACCATCTGCTCGCGCGGCAGGACGCGCAGGGCTGGTGGAAGGGCGACCTGGAGACCAACGTCACCATGGACGCCGAGGACCTGCTGCTCCGTCAGTTCCTGGGCATCCGCGACGAGTCGACGACCGCGGCCGCCGCGCTCTTCATCCGGGGCGAGCAGCGCGAGGACGGCACCTGGGCCACCTTCTACGGCGGCCCGGGCGAGCTCTCCACCACCATCGAGGCGTACGTCGCGCTGCGGCTGGCCGGGGACGCGCCGGACGCGCCCCACATGGCGAAGGCGTCGGCCTGGGTCCGCGAGCGCGGCGGGATCGCCGCCGCCCGGGTCTTCACCCGGATCTGGCTGGCCCTGTTCGGCTGGTGGAAATGGGAGGATTTGCCCGAACTCCCGCCGGAGCTCCTGTACTTCCCCAAGTGGTTCCCGCTCAGCATCTACAACTTCGGCCAGTGGGCCCGGCAGACCATCGTGCCGCTCACCGTGGTCTCGGCCAAGCGCCCGGTGCGCCCCGCCCCCTTCCCGCTGGACGAACTCCACACCGACGCGGCCAACCCGAACCCGCCCCAGCCGCTCGCCCCGGTGGCGAGTTGGGAGGGCGTCTTCCAGCGGCTCGACAAGGTTGTCCGCGGCTACCGCAAGGTCGCGCTGCGCCGGCTGCGCGGCTCCGCGCTGAACTCCGCCGCCCGCTGGATCGTCGAGCGCCAGGAGAACGACGGCGCGTGGGGCGGCATCCAGCCCCCGGCCGTGTACTCGGTGATCGCCCTGTACCTGCTCGGCTACGACCTCGAACACCCCGTGATGCGCGCGGGACTCGAGTCGCTGGATCGTTACGCCGTGTGGCGCGAGGACGGCTCCAGGATGATCGAGGCCTGCCAGTCGCCGGTGTGGGACACCTGCCTGGCGACCATCGCCCTCGCCGACGCCGGGCTGCCCGCCGACCACCCGCAGCTCGTCAAGGCCGCCGACTGGATGCTTGCCGAACAGGTCGTGCGGCCCGGCGACTGGGCCGTGAAGCGGCCCGGACTCCCGCCGGGCGGCTGGGCGTTCGAGTTCCACAACGACAACTACCCCGACATCGACGACACCGCCGAGGTCGTCCTCGCCCTGCGCCGGGTCCGGCACCACGACCCCGAGCGGATGGAGAAGGCCATCGGGCGCGGGGTGCGCTGGAACCTCGGCATGCAGTCGAAGAACGGGGCATGGGGGGCCTTCGACGTCGACAACACCAGCCCGTTCCCCAACCGGCTGCCGTTCTGCGACTTCGGCGAGGTCATCGACCCGCCGTCGGCCGACGTCACCGCGCACGTCGTGGAGATGCTCGCCTTCGAGGGCATGTCCCGCGACCCGCGCACCCGGCGCGGCGTCGAGTGGCTGCTCGCCGAACAGGAGCCCAACGGCTCGTGGTTCGGGCGCTGGGGCGTCAACTACGTGTACGGCACCGGATCCGTGGTACCCGCGCTCACGGCGGCCGGCCTGCCGGCCTCGCATCCGGCGATCCGGCGCGCGGTGAACTGGCTGGAGCAGGTCCAGAACGAGGACGGCGGCTGGGGTGAGGACCTGCGCTCCTACAAGTACGCGGACGACTGGAGCGGACGCGGCGCCTCCACCGCCTCCCAGACGGCGTGGGCGCTGATGGCGCTGCTCGCGGCGGGGGAGAAGGACTCCAAGGCCGTCGAGCGGGGCGTCAGGTGGCTCGCCGAGACGCAGGCCGAGGACGGCTCCTGGGACGAGCCGTACTTCACCGGCACCGGCTTCCCCTGGGACTTCTCCATCAACTACCACCTCTACCGGCAGGTCTTCCCGCTCACCGCGCTCGGCCGCTACGTCCACGGCGAGCCCACCCCCGAGGCCGAGGGGGACTGATGAACACCACGCCCGCGCCGCCCCCGTTGCTGATCGCCTGCGCGCTCGGCATCGAGCACCTCGCCCTGCGCGCCGGCGAAAGGGGCGGCTCGGGCGGGCCGGTCACCGTGCTGCGCACCGGCATGGGACCCAAAGCGGCGGAACGGTCCGTCACCCGGGTCCTGGCCGACCCCGCGCTCGCCGCCGCCGCGGTCCTGGCGACGGGCTTCTGCGCGGGACTCGCCCCCGGCATGCACCCCGGCGACCTGGTCGTCGCCGAGGAGACCCGGGACCCCCGCGGCAGCGTCCCGTGCGTGGGCACCGAACTCCTGGTGAAGGAACTCGTCCGGACCCTGCCCGGCCGCACCGTCCACACCGGCCCCCTCACCGGCTCCGATCATGTCGTCCGCGGCCACGAGCGATCAGACCTGCTCGCGACCGGCGCGATCGCGGTCGACATGGAATCGGCGGCCACGCTCCTGAGCGCCGTGCGCGCGGGCGAGCGCCCGGTCGCGGCCGTACGGGTGGTCGTGGACGCCCCTGAACACGAACTCGTCCGGATCGGCACGGTACGCGGTGGGATATCTGCTTTCCGCGTTCTCCGATCCGTTCTTCCAGCTTTCTTCGAATGGCACCGTTCTTTGCTGCTCCCCCGGAGGTGAGCCAGATGGCCATGCCGCTGCGTCAGTCGATCAAGGTCGCTACTTACTTGGCCGAACAGAAGCTCCGCAAGCGGGACAAGTTCCCGCTGATCGTGGAGCTTGAACCCCTCTTCGCGTGCAACCTGAAATGTGAGGGCTGCGGCAAGATCCAGCATCCGGCGGGGGTGCTGAAGCAGCGGATGCCGGTCGCCCAGGCGGTCGGGGCGGTGCTGGAGTCCGGTGCTCCGATGGTGTCCATCGCGGGCGGCGAGCCCCTGATGCATCCTCAGATCGACGAGATCGTGCGGCAGCTGGTGGCTAAGCGGAAGTACGTCTTCCTGTGCACCAACGCGATGCTGCTGCGCAAGAAGATGGACAAGTTCACGCCCTCGCCCTACTTCGCCTTCGCGGTGCACATCGACGGGCTGCGCGAGCGGCACGACGAGTCCGTTGCGAAGGAAGGGGTGTTCGACGAGGCGGTGGAGGCCATCAAGGAGGCCAAACGCCGCGGCTTCCGGGTGACCACCAACTCGACCTTCTTCAACACGGACACCCCGCAGACCATCATCGAGGTGCTCAACTTCCTCAACGACGACCTCAAGGTCGACGAGATGATGATCTCGCCCGCCTACGCCTACGAGAAGGCCCCCGACCAGGAGCACTTCCTCGGCGTGGAGCAGACCCGCGAACTCTTCAAGAAGGCCTTCGCGGGCGGCAACCGGAAGAAGTGGCGGCTCAACCACTCCCCGCTCTTCCTGGACTTCCTGGAGGGCAAGGTCGACTTCCCGTGCACGGCCTGGGCGATCCCGAACTACTCGCTCTTCGGCTGGCAGCGCCCCTGCTACCTGATGAGCGACGGATACGTGCCGACGTACCGCGAGCTCATCGAGAAGACCGACTGGGACAAGTACGGCCGCGGCAAGGACCCGCGCTGCGCCAACTGCATGGCGCACTGCGGCTACGAGCCCACCGCCGTCCTCGCCACCATGGGTTCGCTCAAGGAGTCCCTGCGCGCGATGCGCGAGACGGTCTCCGGGAACCGGGAGTGACGGCATGACCGCGATCCCCCTGGGCCTCCCCGAGGTCCCGGCCCGGCCGATCGCCGAACGGCGGGTCTCCCGGCAGATCCACGTCGGGCCGGTCGCCGTCGGCGGCGGCGCTCCGGTGTCGGTGCAGTCGATGACCACCACCCGCACCTCGGACGTCGGCGCCACCCTCCAGCAGATCGCCGAACTCACCGCGTCCGGCTGCCAGATCGTCCGCGTCGCCTGCCCCACGCAGGAGGACGCGGACGCACTGGCGACGATCGCGCGGAAGTCCCAGATCCCGGTGATCGCCGACATCCACTTCCAGCCCAAGTACGTCTTCGCGGCCATCGAGGCCGGCTGCGCGGCGGTCCGCGTGAACCCCGGCAACATCAAGCAGTTCGACGACCAGGTGAAGCAGATCGCGCGGGCCGCCAAGGACCACGGCACGCCGATCCGCATCGGGGTCAACGCCGGCTCGCTCGACCGCCGGCTGCTCCAGAAGTACGGGAAGGCGACGCCCGAGGCGCTCGTGGAGAGCGCTCTGTGGGAGGCCTCGCTCTTCGAGGAGCACGACTTCCGGGACATCAAGATCTCCGTCAAGCACAACGACCCGGTCGTGATGATCGAGGCGTACCGGCAGCTCGCCGCCCGGTGCGACTACCCGCTGCACCTCGGCGTCACGGAGGCCGGCCCGGCGTTCCAGGGCACGATCAAGTCGGCGGTCGCCTTCGGAGCACTGCTGTCCCAGGGCGTCGGCGACACGATCCGCGTCTCGCTGTCCGCCCCGCCGGCCGAGGAGGTCAAGGTCGGCATCCAGATCCTGGAGTCGCTCAACCTGAGGCAGCGGCGCCTGGAGATCGTCTCCTGCCCGTCCTGCGGGCGCGCCCAGGTCGACGTCTACAAGCTGGCGGACGAGGTGACGGCGGGCCTGGAGGGCATGGAGGTGCCGCTGCGGGTCGCCGTCATGGGATGTGTGGTCAACGGCCCCGGCGAGGCGCGGGAGGCCGACCTGGGGGTCGCCTCCGGCAACGGCAAGGGACAGATCTTCGTCAAGGGCGAGGTCGTCAAGACCGTGCCCGAGTCCAAGATCGTGGAGACCCTCATCGAGGAAGCGATGAAGATCGCCGAGCAGATGGAGCAGGACGGCGCCGGGTCCGGAGCACCCGCCGTCACGGTGAGCTGAACAGCACGGACCGAGAGGGGGCCGAGCGTGACGATTCTGGAGACCATCCGGGGACCACGCGACCTGAAGGCGCTGTCCGAGGCGGAACTCGGTGAACTATCCGAAGAAATACGCGAGTTCCTGGTGCACGCGGTCGCCAGGACCGGCGGTCACCTCGGGCCCAACCTGGGCGTCGTGGAGCTGACCGTCGCACTGCACCGGGTCTTCGAGTCCCCGGCCGACCGCATCCTGTGGGACACCGGCCACCAGAGCTACGTCCACAAGCTGCTGACCGGCCGTCAGGACTTCTCCAAGCTGCGCGGCAAGGGCGGCCTGTCCGGATACCCCTCGCGCGAGGAGTCCGAGCACGACGTCATCGAGAACAGCCATGCCTCCACCGCGCTCGGCTGGGCCGACGGCCTCGCCAAGGCCCGCCAGGTGCAGGGGGAGAAGGGCCATGTCGTCGCGGTGATCGGCGACGGCGCGCTGACCGGCGGGATGGCCTGGGAGGCGCTCAACAACATCGCGGCGGCGAAGGACCGGCCGCTGATCATCGTCGTCAACGACAACGAGCGGTCCTACGCCCCCACCATCGGCGGCCTCGCCAACCACCTCGCCACGCTGCGCACCACCGACGGCTACGAGAGGATGCTGGCCTGGGGCAAGGGCGTCCTGCTGCGCACGCCGGTCGTCGGCAGCACCATCTACGAGTCCCTGCACGGCGCCAAGAAGGGTTTCAAGGACGCGTTCGCCCCGCAGGGCATGTTCGAGGACCTGGGCCTCAAGTACGTCGGCCCGATCGACGGCCACGACATCAGAGCGGTCGAGTCGGCCCTGCGGCGCGCGAAACGCTTCCACGGGCCGGTGCTGGTGCACTGCCTCACGGAGAAGGGCCGCGGCTACGAGCCCGCCCTCGCCCACGAGGAGGACCACTTCCACACTGTCGGCGTCATGGACCCGCTCACCTGTGAGCCGCTCGCGCCGTCCAACGGGCCCTCCTGGACCTCGGTGTTCGGCGACGAGATCGTCCGGATCGGCGAGGAGCGGGACGACGTCGTGGCGATCACCGCGGCCATGCTGCACCCGGTCGGCCTCGGCAAGTTCGCCGAGCGCTTCCCGGACCGGGTCTGGGACGTCGGCATCGCCGAGCAGCACGCGGCCGTCTCGGCGGCCGGCCTGGCGACCGGCGGGCTGCACCCGGTCGTCGCCGTCTACGCCACGTTCCTGAACCGCGCGTTCGACCAGTTGCTGATGGACGTGGCGCTGCACCGCTGCGGGGTGACGTTCGTCCTGGACCGGGCGGGTGTGACCGGGGTCGACGGCGCGTCACACAACGGCATGTGGGACATGTCGGTCCTCCAGGTCGTCCCCGGCCTCAGGATCGCCGCCCCGCGCGACGCCGAACAGCTGCGGCTCCAGCTGCGCGAGGCCGTCGCCGTGGACGACGCGCCGACGCTGGTGCGGTTCCCGAAGGAGTCGGTGGGCCCGGAGATCCCGGCGGTCGACCGGGTCGGCGGGATCGACGTCCTGCACCGTGGGGCGGACCCGCGGGTGCTGCTGGTCGCGGTCGGCGTGATGGCGCCGGTGTGCCTCCAGGCCGCGGAGCTGCTGGCCGCCCGGGGCATCAGCTGCACGGTGGTGGACCCGCGCTGGGTCAAACCCGTCGATCCCGCGCTGCCGGCCCTGGCGGCCCGGCACGAGCTGGTGGCCGTCGTCGAGGACAACAGCAGGGCGGCCGGTGTCGGCGCGGCGGTCGCGCTCGCGCTCGGCGACGCGGAAGTGGACGTGCCGGTGCGGAGGTTCGGGATTCCGGAGCAGTTCCTGGCGCATGCGAAGCGGGGGGAGGTGCTGGCCGACATCGGGTTGACGCCGGTGGAGATCGCGGGGCGGATCGGGTCCAGCCTCGCGGTGCGGGGGGACGGCAGTGCCTACGGGGGTGCCGCGGGGGGTCGTTCGGCGGGTGCGGCGGCGTCCGCGCTGGTCGCGCCCCGCGGCGGCAGCCGCACATCGATGCGCCCCGCGCCCCTTCGGGGCGCTGATGCCGAGGGTGCTGACAAGGAGAGGCAATGAGTACGGAGTTCGACCTCGGGGCGCTGCTCGCGGAGCGTGGCGGGGAGCGGTACGAGCTGCACGGGAAGTACCTGAACCACCAGCTGCCGCGCATGCTGCACACCATCGGCTTCGACAAGGTCTACGAGCGGGCCGAGGGTGCCCACTTCTGGGACGCGGACGGCAACGACTACCTGGACATGCTCGCCGGGTTCGGGGTGATGGGGCTGGGCCGTCACCACCCCGTCGTCCGCAAGGCGCTGCACGACGTGCTGGACGCCCAGCTGGCCGACCTCACCCGCTTCGACTGCCAGCCGCTGCCCGGACTGCTCGCCGAGCGCCTCCTCGCGCACAGCCCGCACCTGGACCGGGTGTTCTTCGGCAACAGCGGCACCGAGTCGGTCGAGACGGCTCTGAAGTTCGCCCGCTTCGCCACCGGCAGGCCTCGCGTCCTCTACTGCGACCACGCCTTCCACGGCCTGACCACCGGCTCCCTGTCGGTCAACGGCGAGGCCGGCTTCCGGGACGGCTTCGCCCCGCTGCTTCCCGACACCGCCGTACCCCTCGGTGACCTCGACGCGCTCGCCCGCGAGCTGAGGAAGGGCGATGTCGCCGCCCTGATCGTCGAGCCGATCCAGGGCAAGGGCGTGCACGAGGCACCGCCCGGCTATCTGCGCGCCGCGCAGGAACTGCTGCACCGGCACAAGGCTCTGCTCATCGCCGACGAGGTGCAGACCGGCCTCGGCCGCACCGGCGACTTCTACGCCTACCAGCACGAGGAGGGCGTCCAACCGGACCTGGTGTGTGTGGCGAAGGCACTGTCCGGCGGGTACGTCCCGGTCGGCGCCACTCTCGGCAAGGACTGGATCTTCAAGAAGGTCTACTCCTCCATGGACCGGGTCCTGGTCCACTCGGCGAGCTTCGGTGCCAACGCCCAGGCCATGGCGGCCGGGCTCGCCGTCCTCTCGGTGATGGAGAACGACCAGATCGTCGCCAACTCCCGGGCCGTGGGGGAGCAGCTGAAGTCCCGGCTCGCCGCGCTGACCGACAAGTACGAACTGCTCGCCGACGTGCGCGGCCGGGGCCTGATGATCGGCATCGAGTTCGGCCGGCCCAGCTCCCTGAAGCTGCGCAGCCGCTGGACCATGCTCCAGGCCGCCCGCAAGGGCCTGTTCGCCCAGATGGTCGTCGTACCGCTGCTGCAACGGCACCGGATCCTCACCCAGGTCTCCGGCGATCACCTGGAGGTGATCAAGCTCATCCCGCCGCTGATCGTCGACGAGGCCGACGTCGACCGTTTCGTGGACGCCTTCACCGATGTGATGGACGACGCGCACAGCGGCGGCGGGCTGATGTGGGACTTCGGCAAGACGCTCATCAAGCAGGCGGTGGCCAACCGCTAGAGCGGCTCCCTGGATTTTGTCTCTGAGGCAAGGAAATTGCCATGGAGACAAAGTCGCGGCTCAATGGAGGCATGAGCTCCTCCGCGAACGAGCGGGCGGGCGGGCAGCCGGTCGAGGACCTGCCCGCCGTCGCCCCGCAGCTGCGCGCCCTGCGCCGCCGTGCCGGCCTCACCCTGGAGGCCGCCGCCCGGGACGCCGGACTGTCGCCCGCGCACCTGTCCCGGCTGGAGACCGGGCACCGGCAGCCCTCGCTGCCGATGCTGCTCGCCCTCGCGCGTATCTACGGTACGACGGTCTCGGACCTGCTCGGCGAGACCGTCGCCGACCGGGACGCGATCGTACGCGCCGTTGACATGGATCCGACCCGGGCGGGCGGCTGGACGTACTGGCAGACCGGTGCCCCGGGCCGGGGCATGCAGGCGCTGCGCGTCCATGTGCCCCACGGTTCCCAGGGCGACATCGTGCGGGTGCATCCCGGCGAGGAGTGGCTGTACGTCCTGCGCGGACGGCTCCGGCTGCGGCTCGGCGACACCACCCACGTGCTCGAGGCCGGCGACAGCGCGCACTTCGACTCGCTGACCCCGCACCGCCTCGCCGCCCAGGACCAGGACGGGGTCGAGCTCCTGTTCGTCCACACCCTGTTGCAGAGTCCCACGGCCGCCCTGTGCCTGGGACCGATCATTGGAGAGCTGCCATGACCAACATGGAGGAGAAGTTCCCGCGGGCCCTGTGGGTCCGGCTGATCATCTACATCGCCGCCGGGCACGTGCTGGCCGCGTTCCTGTTCCTGCTGTTCTCCCTCGGCGCGAAGAGCTGAGCCTCAGCCGACCAGGCGCTCGCGCAGCCGCTCCCGGGTCTGTGGGGCCAGCCTGAGGCCCTGCTCCAGGTAGGTGTCGACGTCGCCCCAGGTCTCCTCGATGCTCTCGAAGGCCGCCGTCAGGTACTCCAGGCGGGCGTCGAACAGCGGGCTCAGCAGGTCCATCACCTCGGGGCTGTACGCGCTGTCCCCGCCGCCGCTGCGCCGCACCTTGTATCGGCGGTGCTTGGCGTTGGACTCCAGGTAGTCGGCGACGATCGCGTCCCGCTCCACGCCCACCGCGAGCAGCGTCACGGCTATGGAGACACCGGCCCGGTCCTTGCCGGCCGCGCAGTGCATCAGCGCCGGGACGCTGTCCTCGGCGAGCGCGTGCAGCACGTGCGAGTGCTCGCCGGTGCGCTCCTTGACGATCGCGCGGTAGGAGCTGACCATCCGGGCCGCGGCCTTGCCGTCGCCCAGGAGCCCGTGCAGCTGGTCGAGGTCGCCCTCACGGACCATCATCCAGAAGTCGGCGCCGTGCGCGGGGTCGGTCAGCGGCAGGTTCACGTTCCGCACGCCGGGCAGCTCGACGTCCGGGCCCTCCAGCTTCTGGTCGGCGGCGTTGCGGAAGTCGAAGACCGTGTGCAGGCCGAGCGAGGCGAGGAACTCCGCGTCCTGCTCCGTCGCGTGCGCCAGATGACCGCTGCGGAACAGCACACCCGGACGCACCCGCCGCCCGTCCACGGTCGGCAGGCCACCCACGTCACGGAAGTTGCGCACCCCGGTCAGCTCGGGCTCGGTGGACGGGACCTGCTGCGTCACGGGGGCTCCTCCCGGTCGGCCCCGTCGGCGCGGCTCGTCGACGGGCACTGGCTCGACGATACGACATCGGTTTCCGCGGGCAGTGAGTTGTCCACAGGCGGCGCCTTGAGGACCCGAAGCCCTTGATTCCGGAGCCCGTGGCCATTGATGATGTTGGTGCTTGAGCGGATCTGTTGGCCCCTGTGTGAGGTTTCTCGATGGTGGACATCGCCGAAAACGGTCGTACGTGGCTCCTGTCGGGCCCGGGCAGCAGCTACGCGCTGCATCTGACGGAGGCCGACGAGCTGCTCCACCTGCACTGGGGCGCCAGAATCCAGCTCGCCGACGCCGAGGAGCTCAGCACCCGGGTGCTGCCCGGCTACTGGCCCTTCGAGTCGCCGCTCGACGGCCGCGAGGAGTACCCGGTCGAGGGCGGGCCCCGGTTCGTGCGCCCCGCCCTGTCCGTGCGCACCGAGGAGCGGCGCGGCACCGAGTGGACCTTCGCGTCGTACGAGGTCGAGGACGACGAACTCCGGTTGCGCTTCACGGACGACGGCATCGTCATCACGCTGCACTACCGGATGCGCGGTGACGTCGTCGAACGCTGGGTGACCGTCGGCAACGAGGGGCACGCGCGCGTGGAGCTGCTGCGCGCCGACCCCGCCACCTGGACCCTGCCCGACCGCGAGGGCTGGCGGCTCTCCCAACTGCACGGCCGCTGGGCCGCCGAGTCCCGGCTCGCCAGGGGCCCGCTCACCTACGGTGAGAAGGTCATCGGCAGCCGCCGCGGCCACACCGGCCACCAGCACCTGCCCTGGGTCGCTCTCGACACCGACGCCACCGAGGAGCGCGGCGAGGTCTGGGGGTGCGCCCTCGGCTGGTCCGGCTCCTGGCGCATCGCGGTCGCCCAGCTCCCCGACGCGCGCGTGCAGATCACCGGCGGCGCCGGCTACGACGACTCGGGCCTGCTGATGCTGGCCGAGGGGGAGTCGTACACCAGCCCGGTCTTCGCGGGCCTGTGGACCGACGGCGGCTTCGGCGGGGCGAGCCGTGCCTGGCACGCCTACCAGCGGGCCTACGTCATCCCGGACGCCGACCGGGACCGGCCGGTGCTGTTCAACTCCTGGGAGGCCACCACCTTCGACATCTCGGAGGACCAGCAGGCCACACTCGCCCGCCGGGCGGCCGCGATCGGTGTCGAGCTGTTCGTGGTGGACGACGGCTGGTTCGGCGCCCGTACCAGCGACCGCGCCGGACTCGGCGACTGGACACCCAACCCCGACCGCTTCCCCAAGGGCCTCAAGCCCCTCGCCGACTACGTGCACGCCCTCGGCATGCAGTTCGGCATCTGGGTGGAGCCCGAGATGGTGAACCCGGACAGCGACCTGTACCGCGCCCACCCCGACTGGGTGCAGTACCAGCAGGGGCGGAAGCGGACGGAACTGCGCAACCAGCTCGTTCTCAACCTCGCCCGCGAGGACGTCCAGCAGTACCTCTGGGAGCAACTCGACACCCTGCTGTCCAGCGCCCCGATCGACTACGTCAAGTGGGACTTCAACCGCTGCTTCACCGACGCGGGCTGGCCCGGCGAGCCCTACCCGCAGCGCCTGTGGGTCGACCATGTCCGCGGGCTGTACGCCCTGCTCGACCGGCTCCGCGCGGCCCACCCGGATGTCGCCATCGAGTCCTGCTCCGGCGGTGGCGGGCGGATCGACCTCGGCATCATGAGCCGTACCGACGAGGTGTGGACCTCCGACAACACCGACCCGCTGGACCGCCTCGCCATCCAGCACGGCTTCAGTCAGATCCACCCCGCCCGGGTGATGTCCGCCTGGGTCACCGACAGCCCGAACCACCAGCTCAACGGCCGCGTCAGCAGTCTGCGCTTCCGCTTCGTCAGCTCGATGGCCGGGGCGCTCGGCGTCGGCGGCGACCTCTCGCGGTGGACCGAGGAGGAGCTCGCCGAGGCCGGCCGCTGGGTGGAGCTCTACAAGGAGATCCGGCCGCTGGTGCAGCGTGGCGACCAGTTCCGGCTGCGGCCGCCGACCGGCGGGCTCAGCGCGGTGCAGTACACGCTCGGCGATGAGACCGTCGTCCTCGCCTGGCTCCAGGCCCAGAGCTACGGCGAGCCGGCGCCGGCGCTGCGGCTGCGGGGCCTGGACCCGACGGCGTCGTACGAATGCCGTGAAACGGGCGAAGTGCACCGGGGTGCCGTCCTGCTGCACCACGGGCTGCGCACCGGACTGAAGGGCGACCTGGATGCGGCAGTCATCCGGCTTCGCCGGATCTGATACGTATGCCCGAATTAGATCCTTTGTCGCAACTCGGTCCGGAATAAGGGGACGTGGTGTGACGTGCGTGAGGAGCGTCATATTCGTGACCGTCCGTCGCGCGTCATGTTCACGTAATTCCGGTGTTTTTCGCGGTGATGGGAAAAACGAAAGAGCTGGAATTCACGGAGGGTCACCGGGATTTCCGGTAACGGATCAAGCGGAACTCGGACAGGCGGAACCAGGTGCTTGTCCGTGTGTGTCGTACTCGCTTACGTTCGCCACACATCCGGGCGGAACGCCGAATCCTGCCGCCGCCCGGAGTCCCCACACACACTCACCCGTGCCCGGCAGGAGCGGGGGACCCACCAGGTAAGACAGCCTGTTCCGGTTCCCGGGACGGCTCGGGGTGCAGTCACGCCATGGTGCGTGGCCGGGCAGCTCCAGCCCGAACCCGACAGCTCACCTCGCAGGCGCCGGAGAGGAATGCGCCATGCCCGCGAAGGGTAAGCACCGCCGCCCCAAGACCCAGCGTCTCACCCGTTCGATGGCCGTCGCCGGAACCGGTGGCGCCGCGCTGGCCCTGCCGCTCATGGGGGCCACGGGCGCCCACGCGGCCACCCCGCAGTCCGTTTCCGAGTCCGTTTCCGAAAAGGCCACACAGTCGCTTTCGACGGTCGAGAAGACCGCGGTGCGGAAGACGGCCGCGCAGAATTCCGTGCACCGCGTCTACACGGTGGTGCCCGGTGACTGTCTTTCGAAGATCGCCCGCGAGCAGCACCTCCGCGGTGGCTGGCCCCGGCTCTACGCCGACAACCGGCAGGCCGTCGGTGACAACCCCTCGCTGATCCACCCCGGCCTCAGGCTCACGCTCGGCGGCCGGCACGCCGCGACGACGGACACCGAGGAGTTCGGCTTCCGCTCCGAGGGGCGGTCGAACTCGCAGTCGTCGTTCTCGCCTTCGCCCTCCGCGCCTTCCTCCTCGCCCTCGCCTTCCTCCTCCCCGTCCTCGCTTTCCTCCTCCCCGTCCTCGGCTTCCTCCTCGGGCGGTTCGGCGGCGACCGCCGCCGGCTTCACTCTCCCGGTCACCGGTGCCACCCTCGGCACCGGCTACCACGTCGCCGGCGGCATGTGGTCCAGCGGCCACCACACGGGCGTCGACTTCGTCGTCCCCACCGGCACCCCGGTCAAGGCCGTCGGCACGGGCACGGTCGTCACGGCGGGCTGGGGCGGCGCCTACGGCAACCAGGTCGTCATCCGGCTCGCCGACGGCTACTACGCGCAGTACGGCCACCTCTCCGCCCTCTCCGTCTCGGTCGGCCAGACCGTGACCGCGGGCCGGCAGATCGGCCTCTCCGGCGCGACCGGCAACGTCACCGGACCGCACCTCCACTTCGAGATCCGCACCACCCCCGACTACGGCTCGGACGTGGACCCGGTCGCCTACCTCCGCTCGAAGGGTCTCGCCGTCGGCTGACCCGGCGCCCCGCCGGTCTGACGCGCAGCCTGCTGCGGCACACACCGGAGACCTGTCTGGGACCTGACTTCCGGCTCTGGCGATCGACACGTCAACGCTGCTGGTCAGAGCCTTATTCCAGGCTTGGCAAAGTATTTAAAAGTGTCTTATCTCACCGAACGTCAACCCCTTATTACGGTCGCGTAGGTCACAACCGAAGGTGAATCATGGTCCGACGTGGCAGACGATTCGAAGAGTGACAAGGCATCAGTGATCGGGTCGTACGTGGCGGTGGGGGACAGCTTCACCGAGGGCGTCGGCGACCCCGGCCCCGACGGGGCGTTCGTCGGCTGGGCCGACCGGTTCGCGGTACTGCTGTCGGACCGGCGCCCCGAGGGCGACTTCGAGTACACCAACCTCGCCGTACGCGGGAAGCTGCTCGACCAGATCGTGGCGGACCAGGTGCCGCAGGCCCTGGCACTCGCCCCGGACCTGGTCTCCTTCTGTGCGGGCGGCAACGACATCATCCGCCCCGGCACCGACCCCGACGAGGTGGCCGAGCGGTTCGAGCGGGCCGTGGCCCAGCTGACCGAGGCCATCGGCACCGTATTGGTGACCACCGGATTCGACACCCGGGGCGTGCCCGTCCTCAAGCATCTGCGCGGCAAGATCGCCACGTACAACGGGCACGTCCGGGCCATCGCCGACCGCTACGGCTGCCCGGTCCTGGACCTGTGGTCCCTGAAGACCGTGCAGGACCGCCGGGCCTGGGACGGCGACCGCCTGCACCTCTCGCCCGAGGGGCACACGCGCGTCGCGCTGCGCGCCGGCCAGGTGCTCGGCGTCGAGGTACCGGCCGACCCGGACCAGCCGTGGCCGCCGCTGCCGCCCCGCGGCACCCTGGAGGTCCGCCGCGACGACGTGCACTGGGCCCGCGAGTACCTGGTCCCCTGGATCGGTCGCCGGCTGCGCGGCGAGTCCTCCGGCGATCACGTGACGGCCAAGGGGGCGCTCTCCCCGGACGACATCAAGATGCGGATCGCTTCCGTGGCCTGAGGCGTGCAAGGGGTGGCCTCATCGCGGGCCGCCCCTTACTGCTGCCCGGGCAGGCCCAGTTCGCGCGCCAGCGCCTCGTCCGCCCACTCCTGCGCCCGGGCGCGGGGCACGGAACCCGGGTACGACGTCAACTGGACGGCGAGCCCGTCGAGCAGCGCGGTCAGCCGCAGCGCCGCCGCCGCGGGGTCGGGGCACCGGAACTCACCGGCCGCCACCCCTTCGGCGATGACCTCGGCGATCGCCGCCTTCCACTGCCGATCGAGGCCTTTGGTGACGTCCCGCAGCGCCGGTTCCCGCAGCGCCGCCGCCCAGCCCTCGATCCACAGCCGCCAGCCCTTCGCCTGCCCCGTCGGCGCGTACCAGCGCACCGCCGCCCGCAGCCGGCGCAACGCCGACGTACGGCGGCCCAGCAGTTTGCGCAGATGCGCCAGGTCGTCCTCGGCGGCGTAGGTGAAGGCGGCGGCGACCAGCTTCTCCTTCGTCGAGAAGTGGTACAGCACCAGTGCGTTGCTCACCCCGAGGGCCGAGGCCACATCGGCGATCCGCACCGCCGACACGCCCCGCGCCTCGATCTGCCCGATGGCGGCCCGCAGCAGTTCCTCCCGCCGCTCGGCCACGCTCAACCGCACTCTCGCCACGCGGTCACCCTAATCGGTCCACCCGCCGCCCGCGTTGCCGTCTCAGGCCAGCGGCAGCCGCATGAGCGTGAGGTCCAGCCGGCGCCCGAACTTGGTGCCCGCCTCCCGGACCGTGCCCACGTGCTCGAAGCCGAACCGGTCGTGCAGCCGGATCGACGCGGCGTTCTGCGCCTCGATGCCGGCGATCATCACATGGTGGCCGGCCGCGCGCGCCGAGGCGATGAGGGGGCCCAGCAGTGCGGAGCCGATGCCGAGCCCGTACCTGCCCTCGCGGACGTAGACGGAGTCCTCCACCGTGTGCCGGTAGCCGTCCAGCGCGCGCCACGGGCCGTAGACCGCGAACCCGGCCACCTCGCCCGGCGCTTCGGCCGTCTCGGCCGTCTCGGCCACGAGTGCCGACCCGCGCTCCAGGTGGGCGGCGAACCAGGCTGCGCCCTCGGCGGGGGACTGCGGGGTCTCGGTCCACAGGGCCGTCGAGTGCCCGATCGCGTGATTGCGGATCGCCCGGACGGCCTCCTCGTCGCCGGGACGGGCCCGGCGTACCGTCACCAGGCTTCTCTCGTATATTGGATTCATGTCCAACATAGTAGAACCCTTGGCGGACCCCCTGGTGCGGCAGATCGCCGCGCGTGTCCGCATCGAGCGGGAGCGCCGCCGCTGGACGCTGGCGCAGCTCGCGGACGCCTCAGGTGTCTCCTCGGCGATGATCAGCCGGATCGAACGCGGCGAGAGCAGCCCCACCGCGGTCGTGCTCGGCAAGCTGTCCGCCGCCTTCCAGCTCAGCGTCGCCTCGCTGCTGGCCCTCGCCGAGGGCGCGCGGGAGTCCGAGGCGGACGTGCCGGGCGTGCGGCGCGGCGCCGACGCCGCCGAATGGCGCGATCCCGGCACCGGCTACCGGCGCCGCCAGATCACGGGCCCGCGCTTCCCGGCGGAGATCGCCGAGATCCGGCTGCCCGCCGGAGCCCGGGTGCCCTACCCGGCCGCGGCCTTCGCCTTCGTACGGCAGCTCGTCTGGGTCCTCGACGGCCGCCTCACCTTCCACGACGGCGACACGGTCCACGAACTCGAGGCCGGCGACACCATCGAACTCGGCGCGCCGGCCGAGCGCGTCTTCGCCAACACCACCGGCTCCGAGTGCCGTTACGCCGTCGTCCTCACCCGCGACACCCAGCCGTGAGCCGGCCCGCCGCCCCGCGGCGGCACGCTCCTGCCGGCCGCGACAGGTGACAACTACGCCGTGCAGCCCGCGCTCGCCGCGGTCGCCACCGACCTGGACGTGCCGCCCTCGCGCTGCTCGGCGCGCTCACCGCCGCCACCCTCCTCCTCCGGCAACGGCCGCACACCCCCATGGCTACCACGCCACCATGAGCCGCGTCATCGCGCTCGACCCCGCCCGCTCGGGCAGCCTCAGCAGTGTCCACATGGTGGGGTACTTCACGATCGGCGCCCTCGGCACGGCCGTCGCCGCACTCCTCCTGGAGGCCATCGGCCGGCAGGGCGCCAGCCTCACGGCCCTGGGCGTGTTGCTTCTCGCCGCCGCTCTCGGGCGCCGCTGATCCGTCACCGGTACCAGCCGAACCGCTCCGCGATCACCGGCAGCCGGTCGGTCACCAGGGCGTGGGCCGCGGCGCGTGGGCTCGTGCCGTCGGACTCCGCGCGGTTCAGCGTCAACTCCACCAGGGCCCGCATCGACCGGCGGGTGTGGGCGAACGCCTCGTCCGGGTCGGGGCCGATGTCGCCGAAGAGGGTCCACCACCACCAGGCGTTGGTACCCGAGTTCACGACCACGTCCGGCAGCACGGTCACCCCGCGCGCGGTGAGCCGCTCCTCCGCCTCGGGCAGCACCGGCATGTTGGCCGCCTCCACGATCCAGCGGGCGGTGACCAGGTGCTCGTTGGCGGCGTCGACGACGTACGACACCGCCGCCGGCACCAGCACCTGGGCGTCGGTGGACAGCCAGGCGTCACCGGGCAGTTCCATGTCACCGGGGCGCAGCACCGCGCGGTCGACGGTGCCGTACGCGTCCCGCGCACACAGCAGCGCCTCGACGTCCAGTCCCGCCGGGTTGGCGATCGTCCCCTTGATGTCGGCGACCGCCACGACGGTCAGCCCCGCGCGGGCGAGGAACCGCGCCGTGGCCCCGCCCATGGTGCCGAGGCCCTGCACGGCGACCCGCGTCCCCTGGTACGGCACCCCGGCCCGGTCCAGGGCCGTCAGCGCCGACTCGGCGACCCCGCAGCCGCCGGCCAGCTCGTCCAGGCCGATCCCGTCGACCTCGACGGCGAAGGCGTCCGCGAGCCGCCGGCGGGCCGCCGCCTCGTCGTCCAGCAGCGGATACACGGCCTGGATCGAGGAGACCAGTCCCGCCTCGGCGGCCGCCCGGTCCACCAGGTCCTGGGTGAGCCCCAGGTCCTCGCCGGTGGTCCAGAAACTCTCCACGTACGGCCGCATGGCGCGCAGATAGCGGACCAGCAGGGCGTACGCCCCGGGGTCCTGCGGATCGCAGTCGATGCCGCCCTTGGCGCCGCCCAGCGGGATGTAGCGGCCCTCGGGGTTGTAGTGCAGGGCCTCCTTCATCGTCATTCCGCGCGCGAGCCCGGTCACCTCCTCCAGGGTGCAGCCCGGCCGCATCCGCAGACCGCCGCTGGCCACGCCCCGCACCAGCCGGTCGACGACCAGGAAGCCCTGGCGGCCGGTGACGTGGTCGGCCCAGACGAGGGACATCAGGGGAGCGGTCACGGGGGTTCCTCGGGAGCTTCGCGCAGAAGGTGTTACTGAACAGTGGGTCAGTATTGGGAGGCGGATGGTGCGGTGTCAACGCCGACTGTCCAATGGGCCGACCATAATGGGGACCTCGGCGACACCTCTGGAGGTACCGTGACCGGTTTGCGTTCCCTGAGCTCCGGGCTCCGCGTGCTGCGGCCCGCTGCCTTCGGCGCGGACCCCGGCGGCGAACGCCTGGCCCGCATCCAGGGCTCCCCGCACTTCAAGGACGGTGTCTTCCAGAACCCCGGCGGCACCACCCGGATGCGGCCCTCGGGCTCGATGCTGGAGTTCGCGAAGACCTACTTCGAGAAGGAGCAGCGCGCCCGCAGAGCTCCCCGGGGCACCGTCCCGGTGCATCCCACCACCGTCGCCGACCTCTCCCGGCCCGCCGCCACCGGCCTGCGGGTGACGTGGATGGGCCACTCCAGCGTCCTCGCCGAGATCGACGGACACCGGGTCCTGTTCGACCCCGTCTGGGGCGAGCGGTGCTCTCCGTTCCCGTTCGTCGGCCCCAAGCGGCTGCACCCGGTGCCCCTGCCGCTCGCCGCGCTCGGCCCGGTCGACGTCGTGGTCATCTCGCACGACCACTACGACCACCTCGACCTGCCCACCATCACGGCGCTGGCCGGCACGGACACCGTGTTCGCCGTGCCGCTCGGCGTCGGCGCCCACCTCGAACAGTGGGGCGTGCCCGCCGGCCGGCTGCGCGAGCTGGACTGGCACGAGGAGACCAAGATCGACGGACTCACTCTGACGGCCACCCCCGCCCGCCACTTCTGCGGCCGCGGGCTGCGCAACACCCAGCACACCCTCTGGGCGTCATGGGCCGTCACCGGCGAGGAGCACCGGATCTACCACAGCGGTGACACCGGGTACTTCGACGGCTTCAGGGACATCGGCGCCGACCACGGGCCCTTCGACGTGACGATGATCCAGATCGGCGCGTACAGCGAGTACTGGCCCGACATACACATGACGCCTCAGGAGGGCGTGCGCGCCCACCTCGACCTCCAGGGCGGACAGCCGCACGGTGTGCTGCTGCCGATCCACTGGGGCACCTTCAACCTCGCGCCGCACGCCTGGGCCGAGCCGGGGGAGTGGACCAAGGACGCGGGCGACGAGGCGGGCCAGACGGTCGCGCTGCCGCGTCCCGGTGAGCCGTTCGAGCCGTCCGGGAAACTGCCCGCGGACCCATGGTGGCGTACGGTCTCGGCGCCGATCGCCCGGCCGTGGCACCGCGAGAAGCGGCCGGAGGGCGCGCCGGGGCAGGGGGACCTCGACCTCGACCTCGCGGGCGAACGGTGACCGGCGGGCCGGTGACCCGTCGAGGCGAGGACCGCGTACGAAAGGCCTGTGACGCCGTCACCGACGTGGCGATGGCGTGAAAGCGGCGCGCATGCCCCTGCACGGCCTGGGCAGGGGCATCGTCGTTCGTTATGCACATATGTCAAGTTCCGCTTTTTTTGCCGGGAGTTGAGCTTTTCCGGCGCTTCTGCACCGAGGCCGTGCGCCCGGTCCCGGCACGCTGGGCTCGGCCGTCGAGGCCGCTCGCCTGGTCCGCGGCCTGATGCGGCTCCTCCTGCCTGACGGACCGGCGCTACCCGCCGTACGGCGAATGACTCGGCAGTGCCCTCGCCCGCACCCCCGCGCGCCCGCCGCCCCGCGGTTCACGTTCGAATTCAGCGGCTTCCTCGCCGCCGCCCCTGCCGCTCCCGGCCCTTCCGGGTGCTGCGCGCCGGCGACGAACAGCCGAGGCCAGAGAAGTCACTGTGAGTGATGCCCTGGGGGGTGCGGGGCACGGAAGGCCCTGTCAGCTCTCCTGGCGAGCCGACCGAGGGCGTGCGGACCGAGCGGTGGGGAGTGGGACCGGGGTGATGGGGACCCCGGTTCATGTCTTCGGCGCCTTTTGTGTCCGACCGTTTCTGAGCAGGTCGGATCGGTCGGTGACTGATCGAGGGCGGGTTGCCGAGGGGGTTATCGATCCTTCGTGCGACGGCTCATACCAGAGCGGGACCATCTCCGGGGGACTTTGTCAACTGCCCACCACTCATGATGCCGTGGCGACTACTGTGAGTGTCCGTCGGGCGGCGCGGGGCCGAATTCTCTTGCGGTCCCCTCGGCCGGCACCGCGATGGCGCATGCCCGACTCGGGCGACCCGCGCGAGAAACCAGGCCCGACGGACCAGTACGAGGACGCAGATGTCTCACCTCCGTGCACCGGCCGCCCGTGCCGACCGCCGTGAGGGCGGTCGGCACGGACGGCCGGTCGCCCGACCCGTTCCCGCGCTGCCCGAGACCCACATACGGCCTCAGCTCATGCGTCTGGCGGTCCTGCCGCCCGTCGCGGTGGCGCTCAGCGGCTGCGCGGCCGTCCTGTTCACCATCCGCTCCAGCGGCGCCCGGCCCAGCCTCACCCTGCTGGCCGTGCTCACCGGAGCGGTCTCGGTGACGGCCGCGGGCATCGTGATCGCCGCCGTGGCCGCGGGCCGCGCCGCCCGCTCGGTCAGTGACCGCGTCGGCATCCTGCGGCGCAACGCCGCCCGCGGCGAGGCCGATCTGCCGGCCCTCGTCGACGCGCTGCGCCGCGGCGAGACCCCGCCCCCGCGCAAGCCGCGCGGCGGACCGCCCGAGGACGCGGACGACTTCGAGCTGCTCGCCGCCGACCTGTCCCGCCTGTACGACGGCGCCGTCACCGCCGTCGTGCAGGCGGCCCAGCTCTCCAGCCAGGCGGGCAGCGAACAGAAGCTGGAGGTCTTCGTCAACCTGGCGCGGCGCCTCCAGTCCCTCGTGCACCGGGAAATCTCGATCCTCGACGAACTGGAGAACGAGATCGAGGACCCGGACCTCCTCAAGGGCCTCTTCCACGTCGACCACCTCGCCACCCGGATCCGGCGGCACGCCGAGAACCTCGCCGTCCTCGGCGGCGCCGTCTCCCGGCGGCAGTGGAGCAACCCCGTCTCCATGACCGAGGTGCTGCGCTCCGCCATCGCCGAGGTCGAGCAGTACTCCCGGGTCAGACTCGTCCCGCCGATCGACGGGGAACTGCGCGGGCACGCCGTCGCCGACGTCATCCACCTCCTCGCCGAACTCGTCGAGAACGCCACGGTGTTCTCCGCCCCGCACACCCAGGTGCTGCTGCGTGCCAACCTCGTCACCTCCGGCCTCGCGGTCGAGGTCGAGGACCGCGGACTCGGCATGCCGGTCGGCGAGCAGTCCAAGATGAACGCCCTGCTCGCCGACCCCGACCAGGTCAACGTCGCCAGCCTGCTGGCCGACGGCCGCATCGGCCTCTTCGTCGTCTCCCAGCTCGCCCGCAGACACGGCATCAACGTCCGCCTGCAGACCAACATCTACGGCGGCGTCCAGGCCGTTCTCGTCGTCCCGCAGGATCTGCTGGGCACGGCACCGGGCGCACCCGGGGCTCCCGGTGCCGTACCGCAGCCACGCGACACGGCGAACTGGGGCGGTGCGCCGGGGGCGCCGGGTGGTTTGCCCGGAGCTCGGGGAGTACTCCCCTCCGGCGGCACCGGGGCGCCGGAAGGCGTCCGCGGCGGCGCCCCCGGACCGGACGCGGGGGCTGGCAACCGGGCCGCCACGGGCGGTCCGCCCGACGGCCGACGGCCCGGGCAGCAGCAAGGTCCCGCCACGGCCGGCGCCGGCGGTCGGCGCCGGCACGCGCAGCCCGGGGACGCGCCCGCGCCGCTGCCGGTGCGCGGCGCCCAGGAGATGCGCCCCAACCCCGCCGAGGCGTTGCCCGGCATCCGGCCCGAGGACCGTCCCACGGTCGCCGGGCACGAGGGCAGCGTGCCCGTACCGCGCGTCGGCGCTGTGCGCGGCACCATGGGCAAACCCCAACTGCCGCGCCGCCGCGCCCAGGAGCACATCGTTCCGCAGCTCCGCGGCGGCCCGGCACCACGCCAGGACAACGAGTCCCCGGCCGGACACGACCCCGGTCTGATGGCCGCCTTCCAGCGCGGCATCGGCCTCGCCGAGGCCCAGCAGCACCTGGAAGCCACCCAGACGGAGCCGACCGCCGCCGAGCCTGTGGGCGGGACACCTGGCGCATCCCTCCACGACCATTTCACCGACATGGGGTTCGGGGACGTGGCCGCCGGCGACGGATCCGGCGACCGGCCGACCAACACCTCCCATGCCACGCACATGGAGGCTCCGTACGTGGAGGCTCCGTACGTGGAGGCTCCGCACATGGACGCGGCACACGCGGATGCGGCACTCAGGGAGGCCGGCCACCTGACTCCGGACCGCACAGCTTCCGATCGCACGGCCTCGGACCAGTCGACCCGGGACCGCATGACGCCCGACGCCATGGAGCTGGACCCTCTGTCTCCAGACCACATGGCCTCAGACCACATGGCCTCACACCACGCAGCCTCCGCCCCCATTGCCTCAGACCACACGGCCTCAGACCACACGGCCTCAGACCACATCGCCTCGGATCACACGACCTCCGACCACATGACCACAGGCCACCCGGCCATGGACCACCTGGCCCCCATCCCCGCCCCCACCCACCTGAGCCGGACACAGCGGGAACCCTCTGACGCCCAGTCCGCGTCCCGGCCCGAGTCCTACTCCCAGGCCCTGCGCCCGGTGCACACCTCCGAATTCACCGCCGGGCCCGACGGGAGCGCACCGGCCGGATGACCAGCACCGTCCCCGTCCCCACCCCCACAGCTCCCGCAGACCTTCGTACCCCAAGGAGTCGATCCACCATGGCGAGCGATGCGCCGACCGCCCAGGTATCCGACCTCGACTGGCTGATGAGCGGCCTAGTGCAGCGCGTACCGCACACCACCAGCGCGGTGCTCCTGTCCTGCGACGGGCTGGTGAAGTCCGTCCACGGCCTGGACCCGGACAGCGCCGACCACATGGCGGCGCTCGCCTCCGGCCTGTACTCGCTCGGCCGCAGCGCCGGCGTCCGGTTCGGCGACGGCGGGGACGTCCGCCAGGTCGTCGTCGAACTCGACTCGACGCTGCTGTTCGTCACCACCGCCGGCTCCGGCACCTGCCTCGCCGTGCTGGCCGGCCGGGAGGCCGACGCCGCCGTCCTCGGCTACGAGATGGCGATGCTGGTCAAGAGCGTCCGCCCGTACCTCGTCACCGCGCCCCGGCAGCACGCCGTCGAATCCACGGCGATGAGGCCTTGAGGGTGGCGGCAGCCGGCGACGGGCCCTGGCTCGACGACGCGGCGGGACGCCTCGTGCGCCCTTTCACGGTCAGCAACGGCCGCACCGAGCCCAGCATCGCCCTCGACCTCATGTCGCAGGTGATGGCGACCGGGTCCACGCCCCTCGGCTACCTCGGCCCCGAGCACGCGCAGGCACTCGACCTGTGCCGTGCCCCCGTCTCGGTCGCCGAGGTCGCCGCGCACCTCAAACTGCCCGCCGTGGTCACCAAGGTGCTGCTCTCCGACCTCGTCGACTGCGGGGCGCTGACCACCAAGCCCCCCGTTTTCCACCACAACCCCACTGACCGGTCCCTCCTGGAGGCAGTGCTCGATGGACTACGACGACAGCTCTGATCCCTTTCCCACCGCGCTGAAAATCCTGGTGGCCGGTGGGTTCGGGGTCGGCAAGACCACCTTCGTGGGCGCGGTCAGCGAGATCGCGCCGCTGTCCACGGAGGAACTCCTCACCACGGTCAGTGCCGCGACCGACAGTCTCGAAGGAATCGAGAACAAGGTCGAGACGACCGTGGCCATGGACTTCGGCCGCATCACCCTGGACCCGGAACACGTGCTCTACCTGTTCGGCACGCCCGGACAGGAGCGGTTCTGGTTCATGTGGGACGAGCTGTCCGAGGGCGCGCTCGGCGCGGTCATCCTCGCCGACACCCGCCGCCTGGAGGACTGCTTCGCGGCCGTCGACTTCTTCGAGGAGCGCGGCCTCGGCTTCATCGTCGCCATCAACGAATTCGACGGTTCCTACCGCTACGACCCCGACGAGGTGCGCGCCGCCATCGACCTCGACCCTCAGATCCCGGTGGTCCGCTGCGACGCCCGGATCTCCAGTTCCGGTGTCCAGACCCTGCTCACCCTCGTCCGCCATCTCATCGCCCACGCTCCGGTCTCCGCGCCGAGCCACGGCGCCCACATGTGAATCCCGCACACCCCCTACGGAGCCCGTATATGACCCACGTCCACCGCGACGGAGCCCGCGCATGAGGTACGACCCGTCGCGCCCGCCCGGTCGGCTGCTGCTCACGCCCGAGGACAAGGAGGCACCCGAGCGCACCCGGCGCCTCGGCCAACTGCGCCTGGGCGCACACCCGGACCCCGCCCTCGACGCCTACGCGGACCGTCTCGCCGAGGTCACCCGGGCGCCGTACGCCATGGTCAACTTCATCGACCTGAACCGTCAGTTCTTCGCGGGTCTGCACCTGCCGGACGTGGCGCCGCCCGTGGTGCGGCCCGACGGCAGCACCCCGGTCCTGGGCCGTGAGCTGCCCCGCGACCATGGTTTCTGCCCCCATGTGGTGGTCCGGCGCAAGGCGCTGGTCCTGGAGGACGTCTGCGACTACCCGCGGTTCGCGGGCAATCCGGTCGTCGACGAGTTCGGGATCCGTTCCTATCTGGGTGCCCCGCTGATCGACAGCACGGGAACGACGCTCGGCACGGTGTGCGTGGTCGACGTGGAGCCGCGGCCCTGGGGCCGGCCCGGCCTGGAGACCATCAAGTCGTCGGCGGCGGAGCTGGTGGCCCGTATCGAGCGCCGCGAGGCCGACGGTCTGCCGCTGCTGTGACGACGGGAACAGCCCCGTCACTAGCCGACCGGTCTAATATCTCCGTATCCTGGCCGCATGGGACGTACCAGTGACGCCAGGCGGAAGATCCTCGATGCCGCTCGCTCGCTGATCGAAGGGCGCGGCTACTCGGCGCTCGGTGTGGCCGAGATCTGCAAGGCCGCCGGGGTGCCGAAGGGCAGTTTCTACTACTTCTTCGAGTCCAAGGAGGCCCTCGCGCTCGCGGTCGTCGACGAGCACTGGGCGGCCCAGAAGCGCGACTGGACCCGGGCCCTGACCGGTGACGCGGAGCCGCTGCGCCGGCTACGGCGGCTGCTCGAGGAGACCGAGGCCGGTCAGCTGGCGGCCCAGCAGGGCTGCGGGACCGTGGCGGGCTGTCTGTTCGGGAACCTCGCCCTGGAGCTGAGCAATCAGACCGAGGCGGTCCGCGGGCGGCTGCAGGAGATCTTCGACGCTCAGGTCGACATGGTGGAGTCCGTCATCGCCGAGGCCCGTGAGCGCGGCGAGGTGGGCGTGACCGACACCCGGGAGGCGGCGCGGGCGGTGGTGGCGCAGCTGGAGGGCCAGGTGATGTTCGCCAAGCTGTACAACAGCGCCGGGCGGCTGAGCCCGCTCTGGCACAACTGCCGGGCTCTGCTGGGGATGACAGTGACCTCACAGCTGTTCTGACAAGATTATCATCGAAATTGTCAACAATCCTTGGGCTCCTTGCCCGCGGTCGGGGACTCGAACGAGCCGCACAGCCCGATTCGCCCGCGGTACCGCCGCAGCGGTGCGCAGGTACGGCTGTCACCACGTAACCCGCCTACGAGAACCTGTCGATCTACCCGTCGCCAGGAGGTGAGCACCGCCGGCTCACCGGGCAGTGCTTGGCTCCGTCCGGATCCCACCCGCGCAGCGCCTAGGAGCGGGTGGCCTCGGCCGGCTGCGGCTGTCGTACGCGCACTGTGTGGGCGCCGCCCATGTGGTGCGGGAAGCCGATCCGCAGCACGGCGGCGGCGACGGCGGCCGCGAGGACCACCACGGCGGCCAGCAGCAGGGCCTGGTGGTAGCCGTGGCGCAGCAGCGGGGCGACGACCGTCGGTCCGAGGATCTGGCCCACGGAGTATCCGGCGGTCAGCAGGGCTACGGAGCGCGGGAAGCGCAGGTGCGCGCCCGTGGCCAGGGCGAGGGTGCTCACGCCCAGGAACGTGGCGCCGAACAGTACGGCCGAGGCAAGGGCGGCGGCCGTGCTCCCGGTCAGCGCCGGCAGCGCGATGCCGGCCGCCTGGATCGTGAGCGCGGTGAGCAGCAGACCGGGCCGGGACCAGCGGCGCCCGAGCCGGGCCCACAGCGCCGAGGAGGGTACGGCGGCCAGCCCCACCAGCACCCATGCGCCGCTGCCGAGCCAGCCGGGGGAGCCCTGGCCGATCGCCGCGACCAGGAAGGTACCGGCGACGATGTAGCCGACGCCCTCCAGGAAGTAGCTGACGAACAGCGCGCCGAACCAGCGGTGGGCGCGGGCGCCGGGCCGGTCGCCGGTACCCGTCGCGACCGGCGCGTCCTCGGGCCGCAGCCGCCAAGAGGCCGCGGCCAGCACCCCGGTGAGCGCGGCCGCCGCCCACCAGGCCGCCCGCCAGTCGGCCACGGACCGCAGGGCCAGGACCAGCAGACCCGACAGCGCGATTCCGGCGCCCACCCCGCCGAAGGCCCACCCGGGCAGGTGTGCCGGGTGGTCCCGCAGATGGTGCAGCAGGGAGGCGACGGCGACCACGAAGACCAGGGCGCTCGCCACTCCGGCCAGCAGCCGCAGCGCGGCCCACACCGCCGTGCTGTGCGTGAGGGGCATCGCGGCGAGCGTGGCGGCCAGCAGGAGCAGGGAGCCACGCAGCACGGTGCGCGACCGGACCAGCGCGGGTGCCAGGGTGCCGGCGAGCGCGCCCACGAGGTAGCCGGCGTAGTTGGCGGTGGCCAGGTTCGCCCCGGCCGCGGCGGACAGGCCCGCCTGGGCGTGCATCAGCGGGAGGATCGGGGTGTAGACGAAACGCCCGATGCCCATGCCCGCGGCGAGTGCGGCGGCCGCCCTGCTGACATGGGTCCACGGAGAGGAGGCGGTGGAGGCGGGGGTCATCGGGTGCCGTCGCCCCGGCCCGGGTCGTTGGGATGGGACTCCAGCGGGGTGACGGTGAGCGTCATCCAGGGGCGCAGCGGCAGGGTGCCGAGGACCTTCTCGTGGAGCTCCTCCTCGTCGGCGGCGCGCCAGACGCCGATGCTGCGCAACTCGCCCACCGGGCGCCACAGCCGGGCCAGATGACCGGTCGCGGCCAGTTCACGCGCCCGGACGACCTCCGCCGCGCGCCGCCGGTCGACCTCGTCCTGGCCCGTGCCCTCGGGGACGGTGGTGGTGATCTCGACCAGGAACTCTCGCACGGCGTGCTCCTTTCGTCGTCGGTGCCTCCATCGTCCGCCGACGCCGGCGCCGGTGCCACGACCGGCGGCCTCGCTGCTGAGAGGCGCAGCCTCCCAGCGCGCGTAGCATGACGCGCGTGGAACTGCGCCAGCTGCGGTACTTCGTGGCGGTCGCCGAGGAGCTGAACTTCGGCCGGGCCGCCGAGCGGCTGCTCATCGCCGGCCCCTCGCTCTCCCAGCAGATCAAGGCACTCGAACGGGACCTGGGCGTCCGCTTGTTCGACCGGGACCGCCGCTCGGTCTCCCTCACCCCGGCCGGCGCCGACCTGCTTCCGCACACCCGCGCCCTGCTGGAGCGGGCCGACGACCTCGAACGCCGGGCCGGCCGGCTGTCCGGTTCGCAGTCGGTGCGCCTCGGTTACGTGAACTGGCTGCCTCCGGACCTGGTGTCGAAGACGGCCGCCGCGGCCCGGGTCCATGTGGACGCCTGGGTCGCCCCCTCGCACACCCAGGCCGCCCGGGTCGCCGACGGCAGCCTGGACCTCGCCGTCTGCTGGGTGCGCACCGAGGACCTCGCGCGGCTCGGGCTGCGGGCCCGGCTGGTCGGCGCCGACCGGCTCTACGCCGTCGCGAAGGGCACCGACACGAGCGACCTGCCGGCCCGGGACGCCGACATCCTGATCGACGACGACATCACCTCCTGGGCCTCCTGGAACGTGTACGCCGAGGAGCTCACCCAGGCCGTCGGCGCCCGCGCGGTGCGCATATCCGACGGCGCCGTCACCGGCCCCGCCTACTTCGACCACGTCCGGCGCTGCACCCGGCCCGTCCTCAACTCGCCCAAGGGCCAGACCGCCCCGCTCCCGCCCGATCTGGTCCGCCGCGAGATCGTCGCACCGAAGGTGTACTGGACCTGGTCCCTGGTCTGGCGGGCCGACGAGGACCGCGCCGGTGTGCTGGCCGCCGTCGACGCCCTGTGCGACGGCGTCGGCGACTTCGGGATCCACGCCCCGGACGCCTGGCTGCCCGTCGGCGACCCGTACGCACTCCCGGGCTGAGCTGCACTGGGAGGCACAGCCTCCCAGCCGGGAGGAAACCGATCCTGGCGCCCCGGAGCGGAGAGGCCTACGGTCCAAATAGTCGACCGGTCGGCTAGTCATCGGTCAGCCACTACAGAGAAGGTCACCATGAGCACGCAGCAGCAGAAGGTCGCGATCGTCAGCGGTGCGTCGCAGGGCATCGGCGCCGCCATCGTCGAGGGCTACCGCAAGCTCGGCTTCGCGGTCGTCGCCACCTCCCGCACCATCGCCCCCACCGACGACGCCGGCGTCCTGACCGTCCAGGGCGACATCGCCGACCCGGCGACCGCCGAGCGGGTGGTGGCCGCCGCCGTCGAGCGGTTCGGCCGTGTCGACACCGTGGTCAACAACGCCGGCGTCTTCGTCGCGAAGCCCTTCACCGACTACACCGCCGCGGACTACGCCGCCGTGACCGGCATCAACGTCGCCGGCTTCTTCCACCTCACCCAGCAGGCCCTCCCGCACCTGCTCGCCCAGGGCGGCGGACACATCGTCAGCGTCACCACCAGCCTGGTCGACAGCGCGGACGCCCGGGTCCCCTCGGTCCTCGCCTCGCTGACCAAGGGCGGCCTGCAGTCCGCGACGAAGTCCCTGGCGATCGAGTACGCCACCCGGGGCATCCGCGTCAACGCGGTGTCGCCCGGCACCATCAAGACCCCGATGCACCCGGCCGAGACCCACGAGTTCCTCGCCGCCCTGCACCCGGTCGGCCGGATGGGCGAAGTGAGCGACATCGTCGACGCGGTCCTCTTCCTGGAGACCGCGCCGTTCGTCACCGGCGAGATCCTCCATGTCGACGGCGGCATGAGCGCCGGACACTGACGGCAGGCGCTCACTCGAGCACGTCACCAGGGCACCCGAAAGAGGAGCGGACATGACCAGCACGACGGACGACACGGCGATCCTGACCGGGGTGCTCGACCGGTGGAAGGAGGCCGTCGACGCGCACCGACCCGAACGCGTCGCCGCCCAGTTCACCGAGGACGCCGTCTTCCAGGGACTGCACCCCTACAGCGTCGGACGGCAGGGCGTCGCCGCCTACTACGACTCCCAGCCCCTCGGGATGAAGGCGGCGTACCGCGTCCTGGAGACCCGGCGGCACGCCGACGGCGTCGTCCTCGGCTACCTGGCCGTCGAGTTCTCGTTCACGGACCGGCCCCCGCTGGAGGTGAAGCTCTCCGTCCTCGTCACCCGGTCGGGCGAGGACTGGTACATCGCCCACTACCAGGTCTCCCGCCTCGACTGACCGTGTCCTGCCGGGCGTTGCGGGGGGTGTGAAGCGCAACTGTGGCGGCGCTTAAGAAATCCTCGATGGACCGGCGCCCCCGGGTGCGGCAGATTGCTGTGAGATTCCACCCCCCTCCCCGGCCGCGGGCCGCCTCGGCGTCCCCGCGGCCGGGACCTCACGCACAGGAGCCGTAGCGTTGAAGGCGCTGGTCAAGGAGAAGGCGGAGCCCGGGCTGTGGCTCACGGACGTGCCGGAGCCCGCGGTCGGACCCGGTGACGTGCTCATCAAGGTCCTGCGGACCGGCATCTGCGGCACCGATCTGCACATCCGGGCGTGGGACGGCTGGGCCCGGCAGGCCATCAGCACCCCGCTCGTGGTCGGGCACGAGTTCGTCGGCGAGGTCGTGGCGACCGGCCGGGACGTCAGCGACGTCAAGGCGGGCGACCGGGTCAGCGGCGAGGGACACCTGGTCTGCGGCAAGTGCCGCAACTGCCAGGCCGGGCGGCGCCACCTGTGCCGGGCCACGGTCGGCCTCGGCGTCGGCCGGGACGGCGCGTTCGCCGAGTACGTCGCGCTGCCCGCAGGCAACGTCTGGGTGCACCGGGTCCCCGTCGACCTCGACGTGGCCGCGATCTTCGACCCGTTCGGCAACGCCGTGCACACCGCGCTCTCCTTCCCGCTGGTCGGCGAGGACGTCCTGATCACCGGGGCGGGACCGATCGGTCTCATGGCCGCCGCCGTGGCCCGGCACGCGGGCGCCCGCCATGTCGTGATCACCGACGTCAGCGAGGAGCGGCTCGAACTCGCCCGCAAGATCGGCGTGAGCCTCGCCCTGAACGTGTCGCAGGCCGAGATCGCCGACGGGCAGCGGGAGCTGGGGCTGCGCGAGGGCTTCGACATCGGCCTGGAGATGTCCGGCCGGCCCGAGGCCATGCGCGACATGATCGCCAACATGACACACGGCGGCCGTATCGCCGTGCTCGGCCTGCCCGCACAGGAGTTCCCCGTGGACTGGGCCCGGATCGTCACCTCGATGATCACCATCAAGGGCATCTACGGCCGCGAGATGTTCGAGACCTGGTACGCCATGTCGGTCCTGCTGGAGGGCGGTCTCGACCTCGCACCCGTGATCACCGGCCGCTACGGCTACCGCGACTTCGAGGCGGCCTTCGCCGACGCGGCGAGCGGCCGCGGCGGCAAGGTCATCCTCGACTGGACCCACTGACGACACCCAAGGACTGATGATGTTCGACTCCGTGCGCGACGACCTGCGCGCCACCCTCGACGAGATCCGTGCCGCCGGCCTGCACAAGCCCGAGCGCGTCATCGGCAGCCCCCAGTCCGCGACCGTCGACGTCACCTCCGGCGGCCGCCCCGGCGAGGTCCTCAACTTCTGCGCCAACAACTACCTGGGCCTCGCCGACCACCCCGAGGTGATCGCCGCCGCCCACCAGGCCCTGGACCGCTGGGGCTACGGCATGGCCTCCGTCCGCTTCATCTGCGGCACCCAGGAGGTCCACAAGGAACTGGAGGCACGCCTGTCCGCGTTCCTCGGCCAGGAGGACACGATCCTCTACTCCTCCTGCTTCGACGCCAACGGCGGTGTCTTCGAGACCCTCCTCGGCGAGGAGGACGCGGTGATCTCCGACGCCCTCAACCACGCCTCGATCATCGACGGCATCCGCCTCTCCAAGGCCCGCCGCCTCCGCTACGCCAACCGCGATCTCGCCGACCTGGAACAGCAGTTGAAGGAGGCACAGGGCGCCCGGCGCCGGCTGGTCGTCACCGACGGCGTGTTCTCCATGGACGGCTACGTGGCGCCGCTGCGCGAGATCTGCGACCTCGCCGACCGCTACGACGCGATGGTCATGGTCGACGACTCGCACGCCGTCGGCTTCGTCGGCCCGTCCGGCCGCGGCACCCCCGAGCTGCACGGCGTGGCGGACCGCGTCGACATCGTCACCGGCACCCTCGGCAAGGCCCTCGGCGGCGCCTCCGGCGGCTACGTGGCGGCCCGCGCCGAGATCGTCGCCCTGCTCCGCCAGCGCTCCCGTCCCTACCTCTTCTCGAACACCCTCGCCCCGGTGATCGCGTCGGCCTCGCTGAAGGTGCTCGACCTGCTGGAGGCGGCGGACGACCTGCGGGTCCGCCTCGCCGAGAACACCGCCCTGTTCCGGCGCCGGATGACCGAGGAGGGCTTCGACATCCTCCCCGGCGACCACGCCATCGCCCCCGTGATGATCGGCGACGCGGCCGAGGCCGCCCGGATGGCCGAGTCGCTGCTGGAGCGCGGCGTGTACGTGATCGGCTTCTCGTACCCGGTGGTCCCGCAGGGCCAGGCCCGGATCCGGGTCCAGCTCTCCGCGGCCCACTCCACGGACGACGTCGACCGCGCGGTGGACGCCTTCGTCGCGGCCCGGGCGGAGCTGGCCGGCTGAGCGGGACCGCGGGCTCGGCGGGACCGGCGGGCCGAGCAGGTCCGGCGGGCTGAGCAGGGCCGACGGCCCGGGCGGCCCCGACGTATTGCGATAATCCCTCTCATGATCGAGGCGCGGCGGCTCCACATCCTCCGTGCGGTGGCCGACCACCGTACGGTGACGGCGGCTGCCGCCGCGCTGTATCTCACGCCGTCGGCCGTCTCCCAGCAACTGGCGGCCCTGGAGCAGGAGACCGGCCACCGTCTGGTCGAGCGCAGCGCCAAGGGCGTACGGCTGACCCCCGCCGGCGAGATCCTGCTCGCCCACACCAACGCGGTCCTCGCCCAGCTGGAGCGGGCCGAGGCCGAACTCGCCGCGTACGGCTCCGGCGAGGCCGGCACGGTCACCGTCGCCGCCTTCGCCACCGGCATCGCCCAGGTGGTCGCCCCGGCCCTGGCCCAGCTCGCCCGCACCGCCCCCGGCATCCGCCTCCGCGTCCAGGACGCCGAGGGCGACGCCAGCCTGCCGATGGTCCTGGACCGGCAGGTCGACGTCGCGGTCGCCGTCGAGTACCGAGGGGCCCCGCCCGCCGACGACCCCCGGCTCACCCACGTACCCCTGTACGCCGAGCCCTTCGACGCCGTCGTCCCGCTCCACCACCGCCTCGCCGACAGCCCCGAGGTCCCCCTCGCCGAACTGGCCAAGGACACCTGGATCGGCCCCTACCCCGGCAACCCCTGCCACGACGTGGTCGTCCTGGCCTGCGAGAGCGCCGGCTTCCAGCCCCGCCTCGAACACTCCTCCGACGACTTCCGTGCCGTGGTGGCCCTGGCCTCGGCCGACGCGGGCGTGGCCCTCGTTCCGCGCTCGGCGCTGCGCGGCATGGACCTGACCGGAGTCGTCGTACGCCCCGTCGACGGCGTCGCTCCGACCCGCCGCGTCTTCGCTGCCGTACGGCAAGGAGCCGAGGGCCATCCGCTGATCAGTCCGGTGCTCAGGGCCCTGAGCGAGGCGGCCCGGCTGTGAGCGCGGGCAGTTAACCTGACTGTTTCATATCAGGGATATCGTCCCGGATATGAAACGAGAGGTGACGGTCACCCCCGACCCCGTGGACGCCCGCCTCGGCGCCCGGCTCGTCGAGCTGCGGACCGAGCGCGGCTGGTCGCTGGGGGAGCTGGCGGAGCGCAGCGGAGTCAGCAAGTCCACCCTGTCCCGGGCCGAGCGGGCCGAGACCAGCCCCACGGCAGCCCTCCTCAACCGCCTCTGCGGCGTCTACGGCCGGACCATGTCCCAGTTGCTCAGCGAGGTCGAGGCGGAACCTGCCCCGGTGCTGCGCGCCGCCGAGCAGCCGGTGTGGGAGGACCGGGCCTCCGGCTTCGTACGCCGGTCCGTGTCGCCGCCGCACGGCGGACTGCGCGGCGAACTCGTCGAGGGCCGGCTCGCGCCGGGCGCGGACATCGCCTACGACCGGCCGCCGGTGCCCGGCCTGGAGCAGCACATCTGGATGCTGGAGGGGAGGCTCGGCGTGACCGCGGACGGCGTCGAGCACGTGCTGGACACCGGTGACTGCCTGCGGCTGCGGGTGTGGGGACCGACCCGGTTCCGCTGTGCCGGGCCGCGCGAGGCCCGGTACGTTCTGGCGGTGGTGCGGCCATGAGGACGCTGCGGCTGGGGGAGGCGCAACTCCGGGATCGGGCAGTGGAGTTGGCCGGGCTGCTGGCCGACACCGTGAACGCCGGGGCGTCCCTGGGGTTCCTCGCGCCGCTGGACCCGGAGGAGGCCGTCACCTGGTGGGCGGGGCGGGCGGCCGCGGTGGCCGCCGGGCACCTCGCCGTGTGGGTGGCACTGGACGCCGGCGGCCGGGTCGTCGGCACGGTCGGGCTCGACTTCCCGTTCCCCGGCAAACCCAACAGCCGGCACCGCGCCGAACTGGTGAAGCTGATGGTCCACCGCGACGCCCGCGGCCGCGGCGTCGCACGCGGGCTGCTGGCCGCCGCCGAGGAGGCCGCGGCCGCCGCCGGGATCACGCTGCTGCACCTGGACACCGAGACGGACAGCCCCGCCGAACGCCTCTACCGCTCCGCGGGATGGACCCGCGCCGGTGTCATCCCCGACTACGCCGCGGACCCCTCCGGCGTGCTGCGGCCGACGACCCTCTACTACAAGCGCGTTGGTGCTCCGGCCAGGTGACTGTCAGCGGCAGGGGCTACGGTTCGGGGCATGCCGGAAGCCGAAGACGTACGCCGTGTCGCCCTTTCCCTGCCGGACACCAGCGAGAAGATCGCCTGGAGTATGCCCACCTTCCGGGTGGCCGGGAAGATGTTCGCCACACTGCCCGAGGACGAGACCTCCATCGCCGTGCGCTGCCCCAAGGAGGAGCGCGACGAACTGGTGCTCGCCGAGCCGGGCAAGTTCTGGATCGCTGATCACGAGGCCCAGTTCGCCTGGGTCCGGGTCCGGCTCGCCGCCCTGGAGGACGACGGCGAACTGCGCGACATCCTGGCCGACTCCTGGAGGCAGGCGGCCCCGCCGCGGCTTCTGGACGCCTACCCGCAGGTGGGGCTGCCGGGCGGAAGCTGATCACCCCCTGGTGCCGCCGCGGCCGTCCGGTACGAAAGGCGTGCGCGATCACCGAGCCGAGTGCGGTATTGTTTCCTTGCACGTTTCGCCCGGGGAAACCCCAGGTCAAACGGCACCGGGACGTGGCGCAGCTTGGTAGCGCACTTGACTGGGGGTCAAGGGGTCGCAGGTTCAAATCCTGTCGTCCCGACGGTGCGAAGGGTCTTCGCAGGCGGGAGCCTGTGAGGGCCCTTTTGCGTGGGGCGTTTCCGATCTTCGGGATCGAGCATGCCGCTGGGACGTGGACCGCTCGCTGCGGGCGGGGAACCATCTGGAGACGCCCGCTGCAACCATCTGCCGGTCGCCGCGCAGCCGGCGCGGTTTTTGGGGGAGTGCCCGGTCGTAAATCGCCACGGCGGAACTTCTGCACGCCGATAGGGGAGCCGCCGACCTCGGCCTGCTGCGCCGCGTCCTTCCCGGCGGCTGACGGGCGGCCGGGGGCGAGAGCGTTCATGACGACGCCGACGACGTGCACGCTCGACGTACAGGGCGCCACGCCGCACCAGGAGCCGCGCGGCGACGACTACGGCGACGACCGGCATCGCTGCGGCGGGGACCGGAGGACCGTGTCCTGGGACTGGGGCGGGCCGCCCGGCACGACCGTGCGGTACTGAGACCCGGTGTCCCTCATCGCAGGACGCGTTCGGCGGCTTCGGCCGCCGCGACGTTCGGGGCGTCGAGCGCGGCACGAGCGGGGACGGCCTTCACCGCCCCAGCTCGTGCCGCGTCAGTGCGCCCTTGGCGTCACTTGCCGTATCCGGCCGCGGTGATGCTGGCCTGTACGGCGTTCTCGGTGGCGTCCGACGGATAGCCGGAGGTCATGACGCCTTCGTAGAAGGTGCCGGCGGAGCCGTGGCTGTTGTCGCCGCCGATGCCGAGGATGATGGCGCCTTCCTTCTTCATCGGGTTGTAGCCGGCGACGTTGGGCCGGACGCCGTTGTAGAAGGTGGACAGGGAGCCGGACTGGGCGTTGCCTCCGCGGATGGCCCACTTGTCGGGGCCGCCCTTGACGACGGCGGTGAGGTAACGGTGGCTGATGGAGGGGTCACCCGCGTTGTAGTGCTGGTTGACGCCGGAGAACAGGCCGTTCTCGAGGTCGGCCATGATCCAGGGGCCGTTGCCGCTGCCGTAGCCCCAGACCTTGATGTTGCCGAAGTAGATGGCCTCCATGGTGCCGTTGCCGTTGTCCCGGCTGTTGGTCTCGGCGTTGCCGTAGTCGAAGCAGCAGCCGCCGTTGTAGTGCGTGCCGTCCAGGACGGCGTACATGCCTTCGGCCTGGTCGCCCTTGGCGACGCCGTTGGTGCTGTTGTTGCGGTATCCGGTGCCGGGGGCGACGTAGACGCCGTAGGCCTTGTGGCCGGCGACCGTGATGGGGGCCGCGGTGGCGTCGGCGAGGTTGTCGTAGCCGCCTGCGGCCGGGCCGGAGAAGCCGCCGGGGGGTGCCTGGGTGAGGCGGTTGTTGCGGCCGGACTGGTCGTAGATGACGGTGATGACACAGGACGTGCCGGCGCAGAAGGAGTCCTGCGCGGCGGCGTTGGCGACCCCGCCCGCGTTGAGGACGCCGATGTCGCGGGTGGCGTTGTCGGAGGCGCGGCGCACCTGGTAGAGCGGGCCGTTGTAGGAGGCGTACAGCGCGCGGGTGGTGCTGTGCGCGGCCACGCAGGGGGTGCCGCCGGACGCGTAGAGGTCGCACGGCAGCGAGCCGGCGGCCTGGGAGGCCGGGGCCGTGCCGGTGAGGATTCCGACGCCGAGCGCTGCTGCGGCTCCTGTGGACAGGAGGGAGCGCCGGGAGGGACGCAGCCACTTTCGGATTGCCATGGAGGGACTCCTCTGGTTGTGGGGGGAGCGATGACGACGGATCCGTGCGGTCGCCGGCTAGAACTGGGTGAAGAACTTCCATACCTCTGCCGGGACCCAGGTCCTGGAGCCGCTGTCACCGCCGGCTCCGTCCTGTGGTGCGGCGATGTGCCCCTCGTCGAACGCGGCCCATTCGACGGGGTGTCCGGCCGAGCAGCCGGAGTACGAAGTGATGCGGTGCGTCAGGCTGCCCTGCGTCGGTTCGGACGGGGTCTGGGCGGTGCAGCCGTTGTTTCTGACGAACCTGTCACGCAGCGTCCGTCCGCCGGAGATGTTGAGGACGCTGTCCCTGATGCCGTGCACCCCGAGGTAGGCGATGGGCTGGTTCCCGCCGCTGCAACCGCTGAGTTGTCCGCCGGACTGGACCGCCACCGCGCGGAAGACCGTCGCCCGTGAGCAGGCCAGCGAGTAGCTCATGGCGGCGCCGTAGCTGAAGCCCACGGCGAAGAGCCGGGAGGTGTCGATGCAAAGGGATCCCTCGATCTGACTGATGATGTTGTCGACGAGGGTGACGTCCTCGCCGCCGCTGTTGGCCCAGCCGTTGTTCAGTCCTTGGGGAGCGACGAAGACGGTGCTGTTGTTCGCCAGTCGCTGCAGTCCGTAGTAGGCCCAGGTGCCCGTCTCCACGGTGCGGCCCGTGTCGACGTCGGTGGCGGTGCCACCGAGCCAGTGGAACCCGAAGACCAGTCGGTAGGCATGATCGCGGTCGTAGTTGTCCGGGGCCTTCAGGATGTAGCTGCGGGTCTTGCCGTTGCTCTGGATCGTGTGCGTGCCGTTGGCCAGGCCGGGGGTCTTGCCGCAACCGGCTGTCGCCGCGGCGGCCTTGCCCGCCGTGGGCGACGCCTCGGCACCCACGGCGGTGTGCATGGCCGTGCTTCCCATGGCGAACGCCAGGAATGTCGCGACCATGACAGGCCATAACCTGTATTTCGACATCAGTACCCCCTGTCGGTCGGTGTCAGCGGTATCCGGCGGCCACGACGTTCGCCTGTACGGCGTTCTCGGTCGCGTCGGAGGGGTAGCCCGAGACGATGGCGCCCTCGTAGAACGTGCCGGCGCTGAGGTTGGTGTTGCCGTTGCAGCAGTCCCCGCCGCTGCCGAGGATGATCGCCCCCTGCTTCTTCATCGGGTTGTATCCGTTGGGCAGGGAGCCGTCGTACAGTGTGGCCAGGTTTCCGGACTGCGCGTTGGCGCCCTTCATCGCGAACCGCGTGGTCCCGTTGTTCTTGAGCGTCGCGGTGACGAACTTGCTGGTGAAGGCCCGCTGGTTGGGGTTCCAGGAGCTGCTTCCGCCGGGGAACAGGCCCCATTCGAGGTCCGCCTGGATCCAGGGCCCGGATCCCGAGCAGCCACCGAACCAGCACGACGTGCTGAAGTTGATCGCGTCCATGGCTCCCGGACCGTCGGCCTTGCGGGTGGTCTCGCTGTTGCCGTAGTCGAAGCAGCAGCCGTTGTTGACGTGCGTGCCGCTGGTCACCATGTACATGCCTTCGGGTGTGCTGCCGGTGGGCACGCCCGTCAGATGGCCGTCGCGCCAGTAGCTGTTGCCGGGGTTGATGTACAGCGAGTACGCCTTACTGCCCGCCACGCTGAGCGATTCGCTGGTCGCCTTGGCCGCCGTGTCGGATCCGCCGATCCCGCCCGGGCCCTGGTAGCCGAGCTTGTTGCCGTGCCCGGACTGGTCGTAGACCCAGGTGATGACGCACGTGGTGGCGGCGCAGAAGGAGTCCTGGGCCGCGGCGTCGGCGGCCCCGCCCGCCGTCATCACACCGATGTCCTTGGTCGCGTTGTCCGAGGAACGCCTGACCTGGTACAGGGCGCCGTCGTACGCGGAGTAGAGGGCGCGCACCGTGCTGTGGGCCGCGACGCAGGGGGTGCCGCCCGAGGCGTAGATGTCGCAGGGGCCGGCACCGGCCGCCGACGCCGGCACCGGCCACGTCAGTGCGGCCAGCAGCAGGGTCAGGACCGCCGCCACGCACGCGGCAGCGGCCGCCATCGGACGCCGTGCGGCGGACGGGGGGCGCGGCAGGAGGTCGGGTGAAGAGGGCATCGGTTCACTCCTTGTCGTCGTGGTTCCGTCGGGGAGGGCGGTGCGGCGGTGTCAGACCGCGGTGATGGTCCACCGCAGGTTGGTGCTGCTGTCGGCGGACCAGAGCTTGACGGTTGAGCCGTTGCTGGTGTCGCCGCCCGAGTCCAGGTACGTTGCCGTGCTCCGGTTGGCGATGGTGTAGCGGCCGTTTCCGACGTCGCCGATCTTCCATTGCTGGCTGTCGCCGCCGGTCCAGGTGTTCTGCCGTGCGGAGGCGCCGGCGGTCGCGTCGCCGACGCTGTCGGCCACCATGCCGTTGGTCCGGTTCACGATGCGGTGGTAGCCGTTGCCGAGGTCGACCAACTGCCACTGCAGGTTGGTGGACCCGTCGTTGTAGGTCCACTGCTTCAGCACCGATCCGGAGGCGACGTTGCCTCCGCTGTCCAGTGCCAGGCCGGTGGCGACGTTGCCGATCTTCACCCAACCGGTGGGCAGCGCACCGGCGTTCAGGGGCGGGAGCTGCCCCGAGAAGGTCAGCTTGACCACGTAGGCGGGGGCGCTGAAGGGCGCGGTGGCCGACGGCATGGAGATGTGCAGCCCCGAGCCGTCCTGAGTGCGGTTGGGCAGGTTGACGTAGGCGCCGGCTGTCGAGTCGAGCAGCTGGACCGATTTCAGCGTGGACAGGTTGAACCTGCTCGACGTGAGCGTGGTGATGTTCAGGGTGCTGCCGGGCCAGCCGAGGACCGTGGCGTACAGGACGGTGTTGTCCTTGCTGCGGGTGAACCGGATGTCGGTGTTCTTGCCCTCCACCGGCGTGGTGAAGGAACCGCCGCCCATCTTGGTGGGTCCCTCGCCGTAGGCCACCCAGGCCCGCGTGGCGTAGACCGATTCACCGAAGCGCCTGAGGTAGTCGCCGAAGCCCTGGAGGATGGACTTCTGGCCCGTGGGGATGGTGCCGTCGGCCATCGGGGCGATGTTCAGCACCATGGTGCCGTTCTTGCTGACGCGGTCGAGCAGGGCGTGCAGCAGGGCCTTGAGCGAGTAGTAGCCGATGCCGGTCGTGTAGCACCAGCTCGAACTGGACACGGAGTCGTCCGTCAGCCAGTAGGGGGTCTGGATGTCGGCCGGCCCGCCCCGCTCGAAGTCGTAGACCTCGCCACGGTTGTCGAGGCCGTCCTTGTAGGTGGCGACGACGTCCTTGTTCCAGGAGACGGCCTGGTTGTAGTAGTGGGCGAGGAAGTCCAGCCGCTTCGACTCGTCGATGTTGTTCAGGTCGAAGTCCTGGTAGAGGATGTCGGGCTGGTACCCGTCGATGACCTCCTTGAGCTTGTCGAGCCACAGCTGCTGCTCCGCGGCCCGGTCGAGCTGGCCGTAGAGCTTCTTCAGACTGGCGTCCGACTGCGCGGGCGCGCTGTCGAAGTAGCCCAGGAAGTTGTACGCGTGGTGCAGGGAGACCCACAGTTTGAGGCCCTTCCTGCGGATCGCGTCGGCGTGCAGCCGCAGCATGTCGAGCTTGGGCCCCTTGCTGACGGAGTTCCACTCGTTGACGGAACTGTTCCACTGGGAGAACCCGTCGTGGTGCTCGGCGACCGGTCCGGCGAACTTGGCTCCGGCGTCGGCGAACAGCTGCGCCCACTCGTCGGGGTCGAAGTTGCCGCCGGCCGACTTGAGCTTGGGGGCGAACTGGACGAAGTTGCCTGCCTTGTCCCGGGCGCCCAGGATGAAGTTGTGGTACGGCCACGCGGAGGGGTCGCCGTAGGTCGCCTTGTGGTGGGTGTTGCAGCCGTCGCCCGCCTTGTACATCAGGCGTGGGTACCACTCGCTGCCGTACGCCGGGACGCTGTAGGCGCCCCAGTGGTAGTAGATGCCGAACTTGGCGTCCTGGAACCACTCAGGCGCGGGCGGGTGCTGGTCGACCGAGGACCAGCTCGGGGTGTAATTGCTCGGACCACTGGTGGCCTTGGCGACCCCGCTGGGTAACAGGCCGGCGGTGGCCGCCCCGGTGAGGCCTGTCAGAAGGAGCATGCTGCGGCGGCTGAGTCCGGAAGAAGACATGCGGGGGAACCCCTTCGGCGAGTTGGGAGAACCTTGGCGCGACGGCTGTCGTCCGGCGTGCATCTGCCGGGGCGGCGCCGAGGACATGAAACATGGGAGAAGTGGCTGGGCAAGGCCGGTCGCGAGGCGCAACCGTCCTCGGCTCGCGAGTGCGGGAGTGCCGCTCGGCGGGGGCACGGGCGGGGGGAGGCATGCCGAACTCCAGGCGGTCAGGGACTGGTACGGACGATGCGGGTGCGGGTGCGGGTGCGGGTGCGGGTGCGGGTGCGGGTGCGGTGGTAAGCGGTGCCTGTCGCGCTTGCGAAGCCGTACGGGGCGGCGGAACTGGTGCCGAGAAGGGTCGGCTTCCGCGCTTGTTCGTAATATCGAACAATGCCCGGAGGGTCGGACACTCTGGATGATAGGAATCCCACAGCTATCGTCAATACCCGCCGCCGCGATTCATCGGACATCTGATGGTGTGCCAGCTGCGCCCCCCGGGTGTGGGTTCGGGCGGCGCTTCATTTGAGCCACTTGCTCGGCCGGTGTCATGCTGAGACCGGGAGCCCAGTGCACGCTCGAGGGCTGGTCACCGGCGGCCGGGCGGTTGCCGGGGCACCGCCCGGACGAGATGGTCGGGCGCCGGGCGGATGTTCTGCTGGTCGGCGGCCCTCCGGGCGCCGCCCGAAGGAGCGTCGCGCGGCAGCGGGAACGGACCGGCTGATTGAGGGTGCGCCACCGGGACGGACATGCGGTCGAGGCCGACGCGCGGGCGGCCCCTCTCCTCGGTGCGCGGAAGATCCCCGAGCGGTCCCGTCCGTCGACAACGCCGGCCGCCACACCCGTGAGCGTGCTACCGCGCTGACCCTGCAGCGCAGCCTGCTGCCGCAGCGCATTCCCCGCCCGGGCCGAACTCGTGGTCGCGATGTTCCTCGCCTGGCGCGTGGGAGCGGCGCTCACCTCGGTCAACCCGGCGCTGACGGACCTGGAGGCGAGCTGTCGGCTCAAGGACTCGCGGGCGAAGCTCGTCGTAGGCGGGCCGCGTCGTGGCGCATCTTCTTACTAACTTGTAAGTTAGAACCATGACTACGATCATTGCCGATGTGGCCGCCCATGACGCCGACGCCGTCGAGGCGTTGTGCGAGCGATGGGAGAAGGCATGGAACGGGCACGACGGTGACGCGGTGGCCGCGCTGTGTGCGGACGACCTCGTCTACGACGAACCGGCACTGGGTGAAACCGTGCACGGTCCGGACGCCATCCGCGCTTTCGTCGCGCGCATGGCGAGCACCTTTCCCGACTACACCTTCACGCGGATGGGGCTGTACGCGGAGGTGACGCGACGCGCCGTACTGGTCGCGTGGCGTTTCAACGGCACGCTTGCCGGCACCGACACGCGCGTCGAGTTCCACGGGGACGATCGTCTGGAACTGGGCGAGGACGGCCTGATCCACGCCTATCGGTGCCTGTACGACAACAAGTTCGTGCTCGGCCAGATCGGCCGTCGCGCGGTCGAGGCGTGAGCGACCCCGCCCGCGTCCGCAAGCCCGCGGCCGAGCGGCGGGCAGAGGTCCTGCGGGCGGCCGATGCCGAGTTCGCTGCGAACGGCCTGGCGGGAACGCGTCTGGAGGCGATCGCCGCACGTGTGGGCATCTCACATCCACGCATCGTGCAGATGTTCGGCTCCAAGCGCGCGCTGTTCCTCGAGGTCGTGCATGGCGCCTTCGACCGGGTCGAGGTCGTGTTCGCCGACGCGGAACCGACGCTGATCGCACTCGGCGCCGCCTACCGGCGGCTTCTGCAGAGCGAGCACACCGTCGGGCTCGTCATACTGCAGGGCTACGCCGCGGCAGCCGACGAGACGGTCCGGGAGGCGGTGCGCGGGCGCCACCTCGGCCTCCAGCGGTCGGTCGTCCAGTTGACGGGCGCTGACATGCTGCAGGTGCGCACGTTCCTCGCGACGGGACTGATCATGACGGTGTCCACCGTGCTCGGTCTGCCCGAGCGGCGCGCCGACGCGACCTGGGCCGCCTGGATCCTTGAACTCGCCGACCCGGCGGTGCCCGACGAGTGAGACGTCGGCGTCGGGCCTGTGGCGAACCGTCCAGTTCTGGGTTCGAGGGGTGGGTGGCGGCTTGTGCCGCCACCCGGGCGCGCCGACTGACCCTCGGAGGGTCACATCATGATGCAGCGGTTCGCGGTGACCGTTGCGGTCGAAGCGAGTTCGGTCGCCGACGCGACTGGTGTGTTCACGCCAACTATGCCGAGGGCGACGAAACTGGCTCCGACGATCGTCAGTCGGCAGATCTTGGTCACCTGGACGTGTTCCCCTACTTGAGCGGTTGACAGTACGGAGGGGAGCGTAGTGATCTTCAGCTTATATGGCTAATTGAACGAGTCCAGTGGTTGTGGATTTAATTACTGCCGGGTATGTCGAACGTTCGTTGCATCGGCGTCTGGGCCTCGGCGGGCGTCCCCGCCGCCAGTCGCACCTGCGTCAAGACACTTTCCGCCTTCGTTTTCTCGTCAACGTCATGGGTGTGCTCGGCCAGCGAAACCGCGGCCTCCAGATGTTCCCTCGCCGCGTCGAACCGGCCGGCGTCGAAATAGGTCTGTCCGATGCGGTGCAGTGCCTGTATCTCCTGGTGGGCCGCGCCGATCATGCGGGCGATGTCAAGGGCGTCCAGAAGCTGCCGTACGGCCTTCTCGGTGTCGCCTGCTTTTCGGTGTGCCTCTCCCAGACCGATCAATGTGTCGGCTTGGCTCTTTCGGTCACCGAGCTCACGGAACTCCGTCAGGGTTTCCTGGTAAAGGGGAAGAGCCGCAGTGGTGTCGCCCGATTCCGTGAGGACGTCGGCCAGGCTGCCGCGCACTGTGGCACGGTCGTAGCGGTTGCCGGAGCGCTCCAGGAAGGTGAGCGATTCCTCGAACGCATGACGGGCGGAATCCAGATCTCCGCGACGCATGTATAAGTCACCGATGTTGTTGAGGGTCTTTCCGAGTGCCGCGTGGTCACCCGCCTCCGTGAACCCGCTGAGTGATTTCTCGAAGTGTTCGAGCGCACGGTCGTGTTCCCCGAGGAACAGCAGGGTGACCGCCATGTTGTTGTGCAGGCGCGCGCGGTCCAGGGAATCTCCGGACCGCGTGGTGATGGCGAACGACTTCTGGAAGAGGACGAGCGCGGCCCGGTGGTCGCCCAGGTGCCAGTTCAGGGTGCCGAGCGTGCGCAGCACTTCGGCCTCCGCCTCCGTGTCTCCGGTCGCGCGGGCGATCCGCAGGGCCCGGTCGCCGCTCTCGGCCGCTTCCCGGTAGCGGGCGGTGTGGGCGTCGACGGCGCTGAGGTGGAGCAGGGTGCGGCACAGCGCGGCCTGTTCGCCGGTCCGGGTCCAGTGGTCGGCGGCGTGCTGGAGCACGGTCCGGGCGTCGTGCCAGTGGCACTCCTCGTCGAGGAAGCCGGCCATGGCGTAGGCGAGTCGGGCGGCGGCGTCGTGGTGTCCCCGGCTGCGGGCCTGGAGCTCCGTGGCCAGCAGGTTGGCGCGCTCGGTGGCAAGCCAGGACCGAGCGGCCGGGGCGTCGGGCCAGTGCGGGAGGCGGGCGTGGCCGTGGTCCGCCGGCGGAGCGGGCCTGGTGCGGCGAGGGTACGCGAGACGGTCGGCGTGCTCGGCGGCGGCGACGCGGAAGTCCACGAGGCGGCGGAGGACGGCGGCGCGGTCCTGGTCGGTGTCGTCGGTGAGGGACCTGTGGTGGCCGTACTCGCGCAGGAGGTCGTGGAACTGGTACCGGTCCGGGGTCGGCTCGCGGAGCAGGTGGCAGGCCAGCAGCGACTCCAGCATGCGTTCCGCGGCGGCGGGGGGCAGGTCGAGCGAGGCGGCGGCCGAGTCCGCCGTGAGGTCCGGGCCGGGAAGCATGCTGAGGCGGCGGAACGCCGCGCGCTGTTCTTCCGTCAGCGTCTGGTACGTGAGGTCGAAGGCGCGGACCATCTCCCGCTCGGCGTCCCTGAGCTCGTCCAGCCGGCCCTCGGTGCGGGTCAGGCGGTCGGCGAGTGTGGTGAGTGTCCAGGCCGGATGCGCGCGGAAGCGACTCGCCACCAGCTCGATCGCCAGCGGAAGATGACCGCACATCCGGACGATTCGGGTCATCTCCTGGATGTCCAGGGTGCGTTCCCCGCCGGCGAACGCGCGGAACAGGGCGATGGCGTCGTCGGTCGGCAGCACGTCGAGCGGGATGTGCCGGGCGTGCGGCAGGCCGGTCAGGTGGCGTCGGCTCGTGATGATCGTCAGCGAGGGCGAACCGCTCGGCAGCAGCGGGCGGATCTGGTCGGCGCTCACCGCGTCGTCGAGGACGATCACGGCCCGGCGCTCGGCCAGCATGGTCTGCCACAGCGCGGTACGGGCCTCCAGCTCGACGGGAATGGTCTCCGCGGGCGTGCCGAGCAGCCGCAGCAGCGTGGCCAGGGCCGCCCCGGCACTGAGCGGTTCGCCGGCGGGGGAGTGGCCGCGAAGGTCCACGTACAGCTGGGCGGCGGGGTACCGCTCGGCGAGCCGGCGCGCGCCGTGCACGGCCACGGCGGTCTTGCCGATACCGGCCATCCCGCTGACGGTGCTGACGCACTCCAGGCTGATCACCGACCCGTCCTCGGCCGCGGCGTCGACCGCTGTGCTCAGCGCCTGTAGTTCCGCGCGACGCCCGACCAGGGGCGGCTGATGCGGCAGGTTCCTCGGCTGGTGCGGACGTGGAGGCGGCGGGGCCGCGGACGGGCGGGGTGCGGCCGGGCGGCCCCGGACCAGATCGGCGGCCGGTACGCGATCGAGAATCCCGCGATGGAGGCGGTTCAACTCGGCGCCGGGGCGGGAGCCGTACTGCGTCATCAGCAGCTGACGGGTCTCCTGGTGCACTCGTAACGCCTCGGTGTACCGGTCGCTGCCGTAGTACGCCAGTATCAGCTGACCCGCCAGCGTCTCGTCGCCCGGATGCCGGTCGACGAGGGCGGACAGCTCGGCGCTCACCTCCGCGAACCGGCCCAGCCGAAGGCAGGCGCCGACCCTGGAGACGGTGGCGCTGAGCCGCCGTTCCGCCAGTGTCCGGCGCACGGTCTCGGCCCACAGGCCGGGCAGCCCTGCCAACGCCTCGCCCCGCCACAGGTGTTCGGCGCGGTCGAGGAGGGCGGCCGCCCGCTCGTCGTCACCGCCCGCCGCGACGGCACCGGCCCGCGCCACGAGATCCTGGAAGCGGCGCCAGTCGACGGATTCGCGGGCGGCCTCCAAGGTGTACGTGTGCGCTCGGCTGACGATGCGGGGTGCGCCCGCGGACGACGGGCCGGCCAGCCGTAATCGTCTTCGGAGCCGCGAGACATAGCTGTGCGCGTTCTCGCGGGCGCGCGGCGGCGGCTCGCCGTCCCAGAGCCGGTCCATGAGCACGTCCAGCGCGACCGGCCGGCCCACGTCCAAGGCGAGCGCGGCCATGAGGGCCCGCTCCTTGTCCGAGCCCAGCTCCACCCGCCGACCGTCCACCCGGAGACCCACCGGGCCCAGTACCTGGAACTCCACCAGCGCCTCCCGCTGGTCCGGCCGTTCGATGAACATGGCAGTGGGGAATGGACATGCCATGGACCGACGAGCATGACAGGGAGCGGAGAGTGTTTCCAGGTGCGGTTCCGGGCTGAACGGGACGGCGATGCCGGCGGACTGGCCGAATCGCTTCTCCGCGGCGTAGCCGACGTTCGTGATCCGCATCGAGCGCGGCGCGGCGTGGGTAGGACCGCCTCGATCGATGCGGCGGGCAACCGGTCGAAGGGGGACGGGCGGTATGAGTGCGGCGCGCAGCGACGGCCGCGGGAGTGAGAGCAGCAATGTCATCGGCGGCCCGGCACGGTTCTACGGACCCACGGTCCAGGCCCGCGACGTCCACGGAGGTATCCACCTCCAGACCGCCTCGCCACCGCCACCGCCGACACCCCGTCAGCTTCTCCCCGTACCCGCGCACTTCACCGATCGGCACGACGAACTGGCCGCCCTGGACGGGCTGCTCGCACGGCACACGGACGCCGGGGCCAGGCAGCCGCTGATCGTGGTGAACGGCCCGGCTGGCATCGGCAAGACCACCCTGGTCTCCCGATGGCTGCGCGGGCACGAATCCGCTTTCCCGGGCGGGCAGTTGTACGCCGACCTGCGCGGACACGCGGCGGACGGACCAGCCGGTCCGGGTGAGATCCTCGGCCGGTTCCTGCGGGCGCTCGGCTCATGGGCGGTGCCCGCCGACCTGGCGGAGCAGGCGTCCCTGTGGCGGTCCGTCACCGCGGACCTGCGGATCGCGGTCATGCTGGACAACGCCTTCACCGCGGCACAGATCCGGCCGTTGTTGCCGGGCGGCCCCCGCAGCCTCGTCGTCGTGACCAGCCGACGCCGGCTCACGGGACTGCGCCTGGACGGAGCGGAGTTCCACCAGTTGCAGGCGCTCGGTCCCGCCGCCGGGGTGGAGCTGTTCATCCGCGGTGCCGGTGCGGACCGGGTCCCGGACGACCTGGCCGCGGTCCGCCAGGTCGTGAACCTCTGCGCGGGCCTGCCCCTCGCGGTGTGCCTCGCCTCCGCCCGGTTCGCCGCCCGGCCGAGACAGCCCGTCGCCGCGCTGGCGGACGCACTCGCACCGGACGCCGGCCGGCTGGCCGTACTGGAAGTCGAAGGGGAGGCGACCGTGCGCAAGGCCCTGGACGCGTCGTACGCGGTGCTGGGCCCGGAGGCCGCCCGGATGTACCGGGCCCTCGGCCTGCTGCCCCTGCCCGACTTCGACTCCCGGACGGCCGCCGCGGCCTGTGCGGCGTCCCTCGAGTGGGCGGAACAGCGACTGGACGAACTCGTCGAGGCCAATGTGCTGGAGGACATCGGCCCGGACGCGTTCCGTTTCCACGATCTCGTCCGGATCCACGCCCGGGACCGCGCGACCGCGACGGACAGCGAAGCGGACCGCGAACGCACCCTGCGACGGGTCGCCGACTGGTATCTGCAGACCGCGACCGCGGCCCAGAGCCGCATCACGCCCCTCCAGCTCACCCTGCCCCGGACCTACGCGGAGCCCTCCTCGCTGCCGGCCCCCTTCACCGACGACCGCGGCGCCCTCGGCTGGCTGCACGACCGGCGCACGCACCTCATGGCGGTGCTGCGCCTGTCCGTCGACCGCGGCTGGCACGCCACGGCCTGGCAACTCGTGGACGCCATGTGGCCGTTGTTCCTCCGGCTGCGCCACTACGACCTGTGGATCGAGGCCCACCGCATCGGCCTGGAAGCCGCCCGCGCTCACGGGCACCGCGAGGCCGAACGGCAGATGCTCAACTCCGGGGCCATCGGTCTGAGCGCCGCCGGCCGGAGCGACGAGGCCGCCGAGTGGTACTCGGCATCCCTGTCCGCGGCGCGCGAGGCCGGGGACGCGCGCGACGAGGGGCAGGCGCTGCTCGGCCTCGGCGGCTGCCACTACGAGGCGGGGCGCCTCGCCGAGGCCGTGGCGCACCTGAACCGCGCGGTGACGACCTGGGAGGGGTGCGGCTACCCGCGAGGGGTGGCCCTCGCCCGGATCGTGCTGGGCGAGGTTGCACTCGCCGAGCGCGACCCCGAGCGGGCCGTCACCTGCTTCGCCCGGGCCAGGGAAGGGCTGCTGGCCGTGGCCGACCCGCACGACGCGGCCCGGGCCCTCGCCTTCCTCGGCCGGGCCCGGGCCCGGACCGGCGACCAGGCCACGGGCACCGCGCAGCTGGAGGAGGCGCTCGCGGTGTTCACTGCCTCCGGCGCGGTCCACTGGCAGGCCCGCACCCTGGAGATGCTCGGCGACACCGCACGCGAACGGGGTGAGGACGCCTCGGCCGAGGAGTTCCACGCCCGCGCCCTCGCCCTGTACGAGACCACCAGCCCGGCGGACGCCCGCCGACTCCGGCGGACGTAGCCACAGCCGTCCTCACGTGCCGTGCACCAGGCGGATGTCCTCGATGTCCCGGAGCGTGTGTCCCGCCACCAGCCAGGCGTGCAGACAGGACGCCAGCAGAGGCTCGCCCGGGGGCACCCGGCGGGCCAGCCGCACGACGGTACGGCTCGTCCCGTCGGCGGCCGCCCAGCCGCCCTCGGCCAGGGGAGCCGCAGCCAGGCGGCATCCCGGATGGGCGGCCGTGATGTCGTTCAGCCGGCGCACCGTGTCGGCGAACGGGCGCGGGTGCCGGTCGTGCAGTACGTCGGCACAGGCCCACCACCGGCCCTGGAGGCGCGGGCCGGCGTCCGCGGCGAAGTGCTCGTCGGCGGCGACCGTCGTTCCGTCGGCGCCCAGGGGGTCGCCAGACTCGGTGAGACCGGCCCGGGCCAGCACGCGGTAGTCCCTCCCGGCCGCCCGCACACGGAGCAACAGGGCCGGCCCGGCGTCCCGTTGCAGAGCCCGCGGACCCGGCAGCGCCGCCCCCAGCCGGACGGAGACGAAGCGCATCATGCCGGAACCTCGCTGCGCCCCCGCGTCCACGTGTGCAGCGGCGGTGGCTCCGGCAGGGGGACCGTCTCCGGTTCATGGGCGGGCTGGCCCAGGCCCAGCAGGCGGTACATGAGCCGCCGCATGTTGCGGTTGAAGCGGCCCGGTTCCGAGGTGATGCGCGAGGCGATCGCCGCGTACTCCTCCCGGCTGTACTCGGCGGCGGTGTACTGGAGCTGGGCGACGAGCGGGTGGGTCGGCGAGAGCGCGGGCGCGGTCACGGCGAGGGCGGCGGCGGGCGAGGCGGGGTTGATCTCCCGCTCCGGTGAACTGGCCAGCAGGATCGGCGCGTCGGTGAGCGTGCCGTACAGCGTCACGGAACCGTGGTCGCCGATGATCCAGTCCGCGGCGATCAGGACGGCACGCCAGTCCGCCTCCGGCGGTACGAGCGCGATGCCCAGCGCCGCACAGCGCGCCAGCCAGGCCCGGATCTGCCAGGAACCGTGCCCCGACCACACGTTGGGGTGTACGAGGAGAACGGACCGGAACCGCCCGGCGGGCAGCTCGGTGACGAGCCGGGGCAGCAGCGCCTCGAGCCGGCCGAAGGACGAGCGCGCACCCCAGGTCGAGACGACGACCACCAGTTGTTCGCCGTCCGCGAGGCCCAGGGCCCGGCGGTAGTCGGCGCGCAGCGGCAGGCTGGCCGCCATCCGGTCGTGCGCGGGATCGCCGACCACATGGGTGAGCGGGAGCACCTCCGGGCAGTGCCGTTCCAGGTCGGCCAGTTCGGCCCGATGGGGCACCGCGACGGCGGCGGGCAGGCGGCCGCCGGGTACGAGGTCCTGCCTGCGCAGTCCGGCCACACCCGGATGCGGTCCCGAGACCAGACGCTTGAGATAACCGGCCCCGTGGGGCAGCGTGATCAGCGGGGCGGAGATCCTCTCCACGCCTCGTGGCCCGGCCGCGAGGGCCAGGTCGAACGTCATGTGCACCGCCTCGTCCCAGGGCAGCACCGCGCCGCCCAGTCCCTGGAGGAAGCGCGGAACCTCGTCGCCGAAGACGTGCGGCGGTGCCGTGAACACCACCTGCACCCTGAAGTCGGCCTCCAGCAGCGCCAGAACGTCCACCAGCCGCTTTCCGTAGGTGAGGGTGTGCACGACGACCAGCACCGTCTTGCGTTCCACGAGCGTCAGCCATTCCCGCTCCTCGACCGACGCGTTCGTACTCTTCCGCAACGCCGACATGATGTCCCCCGTTGTCCGTGCGGGCCGGTTCGGCCCTCGTCTGCCGGACCTCTGCCCCTGCCGGTGGACGGAAGACCTGCCAGGACCTTGCGGAAACCTTGCAACGGCCTTCCGGCTCCCGCCGCGGCGGAAGCCGGAGCCGGACGCGGTGGCCGGACGCGGTGGCCGGACGCGCGGGGGACGCGCCCCATCACGGGTGGGTCATGAGGGGTCGGCGCACGTGTCCCGGTTGCGCTGCCGCGGCCGGGGCCCGGCGGCCGTTTCGGCCCTCGGCAGCGCGCTGCCCGGTGCGGGGACGGCGGACCACACGCTCACTTGGTGGCGTGGACGACGGTGTAGCCGCCGATGAGGTGACGGGCCTCCACCTTGGCGAAGCCGGCGGCCTGGAGCCACTCGGTGGCGTCCGCGACCGTGTACTCGGATCCGCCCTCGGTGTCGATGAGCATGTTGAGCGACAGCATCAGGCCGTAGGTGTTGTGGCGGCGCTCGTCGTCGATCATCGCGTCGTAGACGATGAGCGTGCCGCCCTCGGGCAGCGCGTCGTAGGCCTTCTTGAGCAGGAACTGGCGCTGTTCCAGGTTCCAGTCGTGGAGGATCTGCCCCATGACGTAGACGTCGGCCGGGGGCAGCGGGTCGGAGAAGAAGTCCCCGCCGTGGAAGGTGAGGCGGTCGGTCAGGCCGTGGGCGGCGGCGAACTCGTCGAACACCGGGCCGACGGGGGGAAGTTCGAAGACGCCTCCGGTGATGTGAGGGTGGGAGCGCAGGATGGCGGCGGGCACGGCGCCGAGTGCTCCGCCCAGGTCGATGACGTGGCGGCGGCCGGTCCAGTCGAAGTCGGCGGCGAGAGCGGCGGCGAGGGGCGTACTGACGCCGTTCATGCCGTTGAGGAAGGTGCGCCAGGCGACCGGGTCCTGGCTGAGCGTGGCGAAGAACGGGGCGCCGCTGTGCGCGACCTCGTTCTGCAGGGTGCCGGTCCGCAGCGCGTCGGTGAGGTTGTTCCAGAAGCCGAAGAGACGGGTGTTGGCCATTTCGAGGATGCCGCCCACGTACGACGGCTTGGCCCGGTCCAGGAACAGGTCCGCGGCGGGGGTGTTGCGGTAGGTGCCGTTCTCGTCGCGGGTCAGTACGTCGAGTGACACCAGGGCGTCGAGGAAGTCCGCGGAGGATCTCGGGTGCAGGCCCACCTCGGAGGCGAGGGACTCGCGGTCGCGGCCGCCGTCGGCCAGCACGGTGAAGATTCCCAGCTCCACCGCGCTCAGCAGCGTCTTGGAAGCCATGAAGCCCAGGCCGAGCTGAAGAAGCGGCTCAGGGGTGATCGGGTCGTTGACCGACATGTGTGTCTCCACTCGGGTGTTGGAAGTTGAATGCTAAACATGTTTTGGCCGCCGACCGGGCGTGGAAGGGTGACGTGGCGTGACGCGAGACCGAATGGTGGCAGGGAAAAGCCTTCTGACCGGCCGAGTTGCCTTTTCGTGCACAGTCCGGTGGTGTCCCGGCGTGACCGGTGCTGCGGTCCGCTCCGCGTCGTGTGCGGGCATTAGATCGTTTTGGTCTGCCCGCCGTCGATGACGATCTCGGCTCCGGTGATGTTGCTCGCCACCGGCGAGGCCAGGAAGAGGGTGAGGTCGGCGATTTCGTGCGCCTCGGTGATCCGTCCGGACGTGATGCCCATGCTCTGCGGTACGACGACGTCCAGCGCCTCCTG